>CAKVMU010000112.1 GCA_934773085.1 uncultured Candidatus Melainabacteria bacterium | reverse complement strand
CGCCAGAACTCCACACAGAAGTCTTTTGATGGCGACAGGTGTAAGCAAAAAAAATATGGACAGTCCTTTTATTGGGATTGCAAGTTCGTTTTCAGATTTGGTTCCGGGACATATCGGAATGCGTGATTTGGAACGTCAGATAGAAAAAGGAATTCATTCGGGTGGCGGTCAGGCATTTATTTTTGGTGTGCCGGCGGTTTGTGACGGAATCGCAATGGGACATGACGGAATGCGTTATTCTTTGCCGTCCAGAGATTTGATAGCTGATTGCATCGAAACTGTTGCGAATGCTCACCAACTTGACGGTCTGGTTTTGCTTTCCAACTGTGATAAGATTACTCCTGCAATGTTGATTGCGGCTGCAAGGCTAAATATTCCGACGGTTATTGTGACTGCCGGTCCGATGCTTGACGGGGAAAGTAAATGTGAAAAACTTACGATGATTAAGGGCGCATTTGAGGCTATTGGAAAGTATCGTGACGGTGTTATAGATGAAAAACGATTGCTTGAATTAGAAGAGGCATCTTGTCCGTCAGCAGGTTCTTGCCAAGGTTTGTACACCGCAAATACTATGGCTTGCTTGACAGAGGTAATGGGAATGAGTTTACCTTTCTGCTCAACATCCGCTGCCGTTTCTTCGCATAAAAGAAGAATCGCTTTTGAAAGCGGTATGCAGGTTGTGGAGCTTGTTCGACAGGATAAAAAACCGTTGGATATAATAAACAGAGATTCTTTGAGAAATGCGATTATTGCAGACTTGGCTCTGGGCGGTTCTACAAACTCTTTCTTGCATATTTTGGCGCTCGCAAATGCTGCCGGAGTGGATGTAAGCTTAAAAGATTTTGAAGAACTTTCATATAAAATTCACCAAATTGTAAAACTTGAACCATCCTCAAGTATTACTATGAGCGGTTTTTATCAAGCCGGCGGTATAAATGCTTTGTTGAAAGTCTTGCTAAGAGATGTTTCTTTGTTTAAGGATTCGGAAGGCGTTTCTTTGTTGAAATCGAGTGAGATAACTAAGGATTCTTATGTGGATTCTGCAGTTATTCACGATTATAATGAGCCGTTTACGACAAAACCGGGGTTGGGAATCCTTTATGGTAATATTTCGCCGGAAGGTTCTGTTATCAAGATTTCTGCGGTGGATGAAAGTTGTTATGAGTTTACCGGCAGGGCCAAAACATTTGATTCTGAAGAAGAAGCAATGGCGGCTCTTGAAGGAGATTTAATAAAAGAGGGAGACGTTATTGTTATCAGATATGAAGGTCCTAAAGGTGGTCCCGGCATGCGAGAAATGCTTGCTCCGACTTCTTTGTTGGTGGGAAAAGGACTTGGAACTAAGGCTGCGTTGATAACGGACGGACGATTCTCCGGTGGAACAAGGGGAATTTGTGTAGGACATATTTGTCCGGAAGCTGCTGACGGAGGGGTTATTGCGCTTATTGAAGACGGGGATATTATAGAGATTGATATTAATAAACGAACCCTTGAACTAAAGGTTCCGGAAGAAGAACTGGCGAAAAGGCGAGCTGCGTTTGTTAAGAAAGAGCCGAGTGTTAAATCAGGCTTTTTAGCGAAGTATGCGAGAACAGTCCAAGATGCCTCCCACGGTGCGATTGTTTAATGGGATAATCGCAGATTTTACAATCGTACGTAAATTTTTGTAATGTGTTTTGAATAAGTATATTGACTGGTGTAAATTTTGTTTATATTATTGCAGAGTAACTAATATACTGTTTAAAGGCTGAACGTGTAGGTCATTATATTAGTTTTACAAGGGATTATTAATCATGCGAATATCGCCAATCAATAGCAGTTTGCAATATTATAGTAAGCCGACATTCAAGTCTCAAGAACCTACGAATTCTTTTAATTGGGAAGAAGTTCCGGCGGATTTGATGGCAGGTGGCTTTTTGTTGAATACGCATCGTTTACGAGATTACGTTAATGAGGCTAAGACTACGTTTGATAAAGTATCAAGAACAATTTTATGCATTGGGGCAATTTCTTACGCTGTAATGATAATCTCAAAAGATATACGTAAGTTGTTTGATTAATTGTAAAGTAAGGAATTATTAATGCGAATATCGCCAATCAATAATACATACAATTCAGTGTCTGGCACTCCGAAGTTCAAGGCAAACTCAGATAGCGAGCAGGACAAAACACATCGAACTTTGGTCGATATAAGCGAAGCTTGTGTTGGAATGTGGCTTTTGACGGATGAAAAAAGAGTTGAGTTCAAAGACTTAGTACAAAAAAAAGAAAAATGGTATGAAAAAATTCCTAGAGTGTTTTTTACTCTGGGAATAGCGTGTTTGGCAATTGATATATGTGTAAGATTGACTGCTCTTTTAGATAAAGATTCTTAAAAGTGTTATAATTGTACCGTGAGGTTTTGGATAAAATATGGTACAAAGTAAATCAGAGTTAAGAAATTGGGCTAAACAAAAGCGAAAAGGGTTGGATAAAAACACAGCTCTGGTTCAAGCGTTGGTTAAATCTGATGCTTATAAAAAAGCAAATTGTGTAATGCTTTTTTACCCGATGAAAGACGAAGTTGATTTATTAGCGATTCTTGAAGATAAAACAAAAAAGTTTTTCTTGCCCAAAATGGACGGAGATGATTTGCTCTGTTGTCCTTACTGTGCCGGTGATGAACTTTGTGTTTCTTGTTTTAACACCCAAGAGCCGACCTCAAATCCTGTTGATTCGGAGCTAATAGACTTGGTGATTGTTCCGGCATTAGCTGTGGACAAAAATAACTACAGATTAGGTTATGGTGGCGGGTTTTATGACAGATTTTTGCGTGACAAAAGCGTTACAAAAATTGTATGCATTCCAAAAGAACTCATTGTTGAGTCTGTTTATCCCGAAGAATTTGATATCCCTGTGGATATCGTTATTACGGCTTAGAAAAACATTCCGCCGACAGATTGTGGTAAATTCTTGAAATATTTATAAACCATAGGTGAAAGCATTTGGGTGTATGTTACGTGGTCATTGTCAACCGAAACATATTCGCCATGGTCGATTCCGTATCCGACGTCAAATGTGTTTTTTAAACAATCTTGATTATGTCCCATTTTAAAATAGTTATTCAGACCGACCGTATCGCTTTGACTAAGTCCTAAATCTTTGAAATCAGGCATTTTTCTTGGAAATTCGGTGAGGTCATACTGAATCCTTTCCGGAACCGGATTCGGAGCAACATAGTCATATATCGAAAGATTCTTGTTATGGTTGTAATATCTGATAGGAGCGGAATTCCTGCAACCATTCTCGGTTAAATATGTATCAATCTTGCAGGTTGTGCCCATTCCAAACTCGGATTCAAGCCCCTTGTATTTGGGGTCAGACATCTTTACAATAAAATTTTTGCCGGACGATGTGGTTACTTTAAATACATTTTTATCTGATTTTCCGTCTGTGATGTAGTGAAACTGATAATTTCTGCCGTTAATATTTAAATCGGGTACAATTTTGCTGGACTTATGACCATATTCGAAATATATTTCCAAGTAGTTAACAATGCTGTCGAAATCTGCTGCAATCTCTTCCGGAACTTTTCCCAATTCAAAATTATCGTTGTGGTGTAAAGTCTTGTATTTGTTGAGCAGAACCTCTTCTTTCCAATCCGGTCTTATTTTCAAAAGTTCATCTACAGATTGTGCTTCATTATACTTGCGGTCAAGAAATTTTTCGTATGCAACTCTGTAAGGATTGTCGTTTGCATAAATGTTCAGCAAATCCGTGTTATCAGGGAGCTTTTTACGCAATTCCTTATAAACATTTGTCATATTGCGAGGCTGTTTAACAACGCTGTCCATAAATTGATAGCCGGTTTCTTCGTTTCCTAAAATAAATCTTAAAAGTGATTGCAAAGATTCTTTTGGTGCATCAATTTTTAAGAAAGCGTTTATTGCCGGTGTTTTGTCATTGTTCACAAACCACTTGTAATCATTTATCAAATTTCCAAGCGGAACTCCTCCACGAAAGTTTAAATGTTTTGCAAATACTTTTTGCCCCTCTTCCGCCGGCACACTCACTGTTGAGGTAGAAATTTCATTTTTTGCAACACTGCAAGAGGTTTGGATTCCCAAACTGTTATTAACGGACTGTATATTCATCTTCTACTGCCTATAATTGGTAACTGAATGAACGTTGGATGCTTGAGTCTACGGCATTTTTACAAGAATCAAGTTCGGCTTTTACCATATTTAGTCGGTTCTGGTACTCTTGCATTTGCAAATCCAGTCGTTTCTCAAGCACTGCTAACTTATCTCGTCGGGCTTCAAGCTGCTTAACAGCAGGATTCTCCGGATCCAAGTCGTTCCCCAGTGCTAATATTTCGTCTGAAGAAGCAACCAATTCCATTTTTGCAGTTGATATCCATTGGATTTTTGATTCCAAAGATAACTGATACGATGTCAAATACATCATCCTAAAGCTTGAAGTAATTAATCCCATAAGTCTGTCCTTCCGGATTTTACCTTGTTTCGTTTAAATTTTTGCCTCTTAGGAATGTGTGTTCGTTACTTTCTGCAATCAAGCTTTCCATTTTGTACAGCTGATGCTTGTGGTAATTAACCCTGTACTTTGCCATTTTGAGCTTTTGTCTGATGGTAAGCATTTCCTTAAGGCTTGTCAGTAAACTTAATGCCAGTGCCTTAAACGGATTTTTACGCACAAAGAATGAGCGTGCAAAATTCATAAAGTTCACTAACCTTTTTAAGTTTTCCTGTAGTTCCTCACGCATGGGATTTTACCTCCATACAATTCGGTTCTACATGTAATATAAAACATGTGAACTCTGATAATTGCTGTATTTTCGCTTTTTTTGTTACAAATGTTAACATCTTACTTGTCGTCAACTCCGCTGTGTTGAGTAGGATTAAATATGAACCGGTTTTTATATACACTATCTTTTTGTATATTATTTATCGGCATTTTTTTCAAAAACTTTAGCTCTTGATGTGCACAATAGCGTTGTTCGTTACAAAAATTTACAAGAGCAGACAATGCCTTGCATATAGCATTGTTAACAAATAAATTATCTGCCATTATTCTAAAAAATGTACGTCCTTGCATTTTTGTGCTGACTCCGTTGTGTTAGGCTTCGAAAAACCTTCGCACCCCGAATACTACTCAGGGTAAATTATTATAAGTTGTCAATTTCCTTGCTGTTGCTTTCCATATCGTCTTTAAGCATTTTTCTGACAATATCGCTCTGCGTATCAAGCATTTTACATACGGTTTCGATATTCGCAACCTTCTGTGACAAAATTGTATCCGCATTTGAAAGAACATTTTGTGATACAGATTGGTACGCTGATAAAGCTGCAGAAGTTGTTCCCTGCATTAAGTTGCCCATTACAACCGCAGGCAAACCAAATTCGCCCAAATACGGAGCTGCTGCAGTCATTATTCCGCCCCAACCGGAAACGATTCCGGCTAGCGGTAACAACACACCACTTGCGCCTAATCCGTAACCGTTAGCAGTTCCGACACCATACGCAGCCGTACTTGCAATATCCGCAATACTTCCAATTCCTGATGCGAATCCTGTCGCAGAACCTGATGAAGATCCATATCCATACAACAAGTCTCCAATGGATGAAGCTCCACCCGTCGTGTATCCGCTTAATCTTGATGCATAACCGCTTGGAAATCCGGAGTAATTACCTAAACTGTTTACACCAAAAGAGGAATAAGTTCCGGTTAAACCGCCGGTTCCGCCTGTATACTTAGACCAATATGATGTCCCAGGAATGTTCATTGCGCTTGTTCCACCCAATGTGGTCATAAAAGCAGATGGCGCAAATAAACTTGCTAACTGATACAAAAATCCGCCGGCAGCTTCAAAACCGGTGCCGGAACTCGCTGAACCGGATACCGTTAAATCTCTTAATCTGTCGTATGTTTCATACAACATTGACTTGGCATCTGAGGATGCTGAGCCATATCTGTTCGCTATTACTAAATATCCATCGTTTTTGTATGCCATTTTTTATAACCTTCCGGCGGAGCAGATTGGTAAATACTACCTGTTTTGTTTTGTCGTGCCCGCTGCTCCTTTTGAACGGACTACGAGATTGTT
>CAKVMU010000111.1 GCA_934773085.1 uncultured Candidatus Melainabacteria bacterium | reverse complement strand
CCTCTTCCGTCAGAATATCTACGTGCGTAGCTCTTGCCTAACAAATCAATCCAGTCGTCGGTTCAAAAGGAAGACCTATAGGTATAATTCCGACCGGTAGTTTTCACCTCTGTCTTCCGTCCATATATCTACGTGCGTAGCACCACAATAAAAAGGGATTGATAAAAATCAATCCCACATATAAGTACATATCCCAATCAACAACAAATTAAATTTTATTTACTATATCAAGTTCAGAGCAATGCTTGGAGACTGGTTAGCTGTTGCTAACAAAGTCGCAGAAGCTTGTTGCAAAATTTGAGATTGAATATAGTTAGAAGACTCACTTGCCACATCAGTATCACGAAGAGTAGATAATGATGATGTCAAGTTTTGAGACTGAACATCAAGTGCTGATATAGCAGACTGAACTCTGTTTTGAGCAGCACCGATATTTGTAACCCTGTCTGAAATTTCGTTAATTGCAGCATCTACAAAACCTAACATTTCTTTAGCGCCTAATTTAGCATCTGTTTGTAATGATAAGCTGCCGTCTTTCTTAGCATATACAAGACCTGAGCAAGCTGCTGCAAAGGCTTGTAAATTATCTGCTTTATTAAGATCAGTTGTACTACCACCTGCACCGGTCAACATATCTGACAAAGTCTTTCCACTTTCAGAAGTTTTTGCTGTCATAGCAGCACTGTTGAACAAACCGCTTACGCTGGCATTTGAGAACAACTCAACTTTGAGATTAATTCTGCTGTACTCATTTGCATACAAACCTACCTGCAAATCAATACCACGAGCGGTCATACCAACTTCTTTGTTATTATTTGCATTTTTCAAATCATAAGCCATAAGTTTAATACCGTTAAATTCAGAGTTTGCTGAAATACGGTTAACTTCTTGTAATCTTGCGTGAATTTCTGACTGAATAGCTTTCAAAGATTGAGAACCATAAGTTCCGTTAGCAGCTTGTTCAGTCAAATCTCTTACACGTTGAAGGTGGCTTGTTAGCAATGAATATGTTTCTTCTGCAGTTGTAAGCATATCAGCACCGGTTGCTGCGTTATCAGATGCTACATCTAGAGAACCTAATTGTGTAACCCACATATCGGAAATTGAATAACCTGCAGCGTTGTCAGATGCGTGGTTAATCTTAAAACCGGTGGTCATTCTTTCTATAGAAGTATTCAACTTGTTTGTCGCATTAGTTAAATTTCTTTGCGCAACCAATGACGAAACATTTGTGTTAATTGTAAGAGCCATCTTCTCTAAACCTTTCCTAACAGACAGAGCCTGTTACATATAAATCCCTTAATCTAATCTTTTTATAAAATAATGAGACAGCTATAAAACCCTAATCCTTAAAACTCTCTTTCCGTACTAAGTTTATATATATCTCACATATCCTTGTATACAAACATTATAGATGAACTCTATAAAAATTACACCATGCCGTTTTCATATTTTTACATTTATTTACATTTAACGGAGGATGCATCTTTGTAATACAATAATATTAATAAATAAGAGGAGATAATTATGCCAAAAGTTATAACAATCGGTAGTGCGACAATGGATGTTTTTGTCGAATGCGATGATGCAAATATAGTTTCTGTATGTACTAAAAATAAGAACTCTGATTTTATGAGTTATCCTTACGGAGCAAAGATAGATATCACAACGTTTTCATCAAATGTTGGCGGAGGGGGAGTTAACACGGCATGCAACTTTGGGAACCTTGGTTTTGATACTTCCGCTATATTTAAAATTGGTAAAGATGTTTATTCAGAAGGGATTTTGGACTTTTTCAAAAGACAAAATGTAAGTCTTGACCATATTATACAAAAAGAAGATACTTCAACCGGTTTTTCAATAATTCTTGTAAGTTTCCAAGGTGACAGAACGGTTCTTGCACATAGAGGAGCCAATGCACATATATCAGAAAACGAGATTGATTTTAATGCGATAAAAGATGCTGATTTAATTTACGTGGCACCTTTGAACGGGGATTCTAACCTAGTATTGGAACCTATTATTGATTTTGCACACGAGAATAATACAAAGATTTGTTTTAACGCTGGTACGACAAGTATTAAAAGAGGATTTGAACATATTAAAAAAGTTCTTGAATCAGCTCATTACGTTGTAATGAACAAAGAAGAAGCTTCTATGGCAACTGGGATTCAAGTGAGACCGGATACCAAGACAGAAAAATTCTCTCACGAAATAATACATAGAGATATAAAAAACATGCTTACAACTCTAAAAGTCATGGATTATCAGGTTATTGTCATAACCGATGGTGGTCATGGAGCATATGCGTATGACGGAGACAAATTCTATTTCTGCGAACCGTTCCCTTCAACAGTCGTATCAACTCTTGGGGCAGGTGATTCTTTCGCATCAACATTCTGTGCCTCATTGCTTGAAAACGAACATGATATCGGAACGTCATTGATGTATGCATCTGTCAACGCATCTTCAGTTGTTTCTGAATTCGGAGCAACAGAAGGGTTATTGACTTTCTCTGAAATTGAAGAAAAGTTAAAAAACAATCCGAATTACACATACTTGATAGGGTAAAAATGGACGGAATTCTTTCACCTAACATGTTAAAAACGTATGAGCTTTGTCCAAAAAAGTTCTGCTTTAAATATATAAAGGGAATTTCAATGCCTGTTGATGATACGGTTTTTGAAACCGGTAAAAATATCCACGCATTGGCTTCATATTATTTGAGAAAAGAAAACATTGATAAATTGGAAAAGGCTTTGACCGTAAGAGAAAGAGAAATTTGGGAATATTTAAAAAGTATTAAATATTTTTCTTACGAGTGCATTAACACAGAATACAATCTGGCTGTCAAAATCGGAGAACATTTCTTTGGCGGTCGATTGGACGCATTGGTAAAAGATTCTGCCGGCAAATATTATATACTGGATTACAAGACCGGAAGTGCGCCAAGAAATGCAGCTTTTGATTATCAGACAATGGTATATTTACTGGCGGTCAGAAGTTTTTTTCAAACGGACAATATAGAATTTGTTTATCTGGATTTGCGCAATAAAAAGGAAGTTACGATAGAACTTACTTCAGAACTCATTGAAAAATACACAAAAAAATTAACAAACATCTCAGATATGATTGACAGTGAAGATTACACTTCCAAACATGACAATTGTCCTTGCGAATACGATATCATATGCTTTTAGCGTGCTATAATCATAGTTATGAAAGATTATTTAATAGATACACATGCGCATTTGGATATGCTTAACCCTATTGATTTTTCCGGTGTCGGGAAAGTTGTTATACCGTCTGTTGAAGAAAAAACAATGGACAAGGTTATAGAGATTGCAAACAATAACGAGAACATTTTTGCTATGGTCGGGATATTTCCGTCAGAAGCTAAGACATATACCGACGAAATTGAAGAAAGAATGATTCAGCGAGCAAAGAATTCAAAGGTTGTAGCTGTTGGTGAAATCGGTCTGGATTATTACTGGGACACAAGTTTCAATGAAATACAAAAAGAAGTTTTTGCAAAACAAATTAGGATGGCAAACAAGTTAAACCTTCCTATTGTAGTACATGACAGAGAAGCACACAAGGATTGTTTTGACATTATAAAAAGAGAAAACAATGGGTCTAAAGTGCTATATCACTGTTTTTCCGGCAGTGTTGAATACATGAGAGAATGTGTTAAAGAAGGATGGACAATTGCGATTGGTGGAGTTGTTACATTCAAAAACGCAGTAAAAATCAAAGAAGTTGCAAAAGAAGTTCCATTATCAAATTTGGTTTTGGAAACAGATTCTCCGTACCTTACTCCGGTTCCGTTCCGAGGCAAGCCTAATAAGCCGGAATATGTTAAATACATTGCGGAAGAAATCGCTAACATAAAAGAGATGCCTACGGCTGAATTAATAGATATTACAACAAAGAACGCTGAGGAATTTTTCGGGATATGAAAAAAGAACGTTTAGATAAAATTTTGGTTGATTTGGGATATTTTGAAACAAAAAGCAAGGCTGCAGCCGCTATTCTTGCCGGTAATGTAAAAATTGGAACTGATGTTATAACAAAAGCAGGTTTTCAGATTAATCCGGAAAAAGAATACGATTTTGTTATAAAAAGCATGCCTTTTGTATCAAGAGGCGGTTTCAAGCTAAAAAAAGCTCTCGAAACATTTGATGTTCAAGTTGAGAACAGAGTTTGCCTTGATGCCGGAGCCTCAACTGGCGGATTTACAGATTGTCTTTTGCAAAACGGTGCAAAATTTGTTTATGCTGCTGATGTTGGATATGGGCAACTTGACTGGAAACTCAGAAATTCTGATAAAGTTAAGGTAATAGAAAAAACAAACCTAAGAACATGCGACAAAGAAGACATCTATAGCGAAGGAGATGAAATTGCAACACTATTGGTTTCCGACTTGTCTTTTATATCGCTGGAGAAAATTTTGCCAAATTTAAAAACACTTATGAACCCTGACTGGCATGAGATGATATGTTTAATCAAACCTCAATTTGAAGCGGGAAAAGAACTGGTCGAAAAAGGCGGTGTTGTAAGGGATAAAAACGTCCATATTGCTGTTATAAATAACGTTATAGAGTGTGTTAAAAGCTTGGATTACACAATAAAGGGACTTACATTCTCTTCCATAAAAGGACCTGCAGGCAATATAGAGTACCTTATATGGTTCTCGACAGAAAAATCAACAGAAGAAATTTTGCCTGTTAGCGACATTGTAGAAAGCGCTCACGAATTACTCAAATAATTCGTATAATCTGCTTCTTATATCTTTATCCGATAACTCTTGAGTAATCTTATTCAAATCCATTGTCATTTGATAATATTCTGCTGCCAAAGCTTTGTCACCAATAGCTTGATAAGCACGGCCTAAGTTAAAATATGCCAATGTGTAGTTAGGATTAATATTTATAGCATTTTTAAAGTATTCAACTGATTCTTTTGGGTCACCGTAACCATCAAGGTATACAACACCTAGATTGTTTTGCGAAATTTCAAAATCAGGATTCAACTCAATTGATTTGTGGAACGCAACAACTGATTCTTCCAAATAATCTTTTTCCCACAATGCCAAACCTGTTTTTGCATAGGTCAAATAGTTCAACGGGTCGACAGCTATTGCATCACAGTATGTCTTAATAGCCTTATCCAAATCATTCTGCGCCATGAACAAATCACCTAAAGAAAGCTGAATATCAACATTGTTCGGGTCAAGAACCATACCTGCATTAAATGTTGCTTCTGCAGCCTCAAAGTTTTCCTTGATTTCAGCATAAATAGCACCAAGAGCATGACATACGATGGAAGTCCATTCAGAATCCGGGTTCAATTTGATTGCTTTTTGGTAGTACTCAATCGCATCGTCATAGAGTTCTGCTTTGACATACGCATATGCCAAAGAATTGTTATAGTATGGATTTTCAGGATTTAGTTCTTCTGCCAGTTTAAAAGCAGATACTGCGTGAATTTTGTCTGACTTTGCGATGTACAAATGACCTAGTTCGTAATAGATTTTGTCCAAATCTATGCCGTATTCCAACAACGAATTGTAGTAATCAATAGTTACGTCAACATTTTCCGGATGGTAAGTTTGGTTAATTGTCGCCAACTTAATCAAAACCTCCCTATCAGACGGATTCATTTCATAAGCTTTTTTGTAACATTCAATACTTGCATCTATATCGTTGCATTCCAATGATAAATCACCCATTTTTTGATAGAACAAATTTCCTTGAGATGTTTTTTCAAGCCCCTTTGAATATGCTTCTAATGCAGATGGGAAAAGCTTCATCTTTTCAAATGTTTCGCCCAATGTTTTGTAAGAGAACACTGAAAAATCATTTGCAAGAAATTTGTAGAACATTTTGAGTGACGGACAGTCCCACATAATCATCATGCTACCGGATAGAAAATAATACAAAAATTTGATTACGTCTTTTACTGACGAGTGGCTTTTAATTCTATTTAACAAAACTTTTGACAAGAACAATCTAGGTCTTGCCGAATTTTTGCCTGAACTTGAAATTGCGAGAGAGAATTCCTTTTCTGCTTCTTCGTAATTTGCATTCAAGCATTGGAAATATCCGGTGTATATATGTGC
>CAKVMU010000110.1 GCA_934773085.1 uncultured Candidatus Melainabacteria bacterium | reverse complement strand
GCCTTAAAATCAAACTTTTCTTTGCTCTGCTTCATAATCATTTCACCCAACTACATTGTATATTTCATCTCTCTTTCGAGATATGATTACACACATCATAGTATGGATAGAAATAGAGCATATCATACACTTGCTATTATTCGGTTATCCGATTATAATTATATTGATAAAGTTTGAGGAAAGGGCGGTTGAACTATGGAATATATGTCTTGTCCAGAAGCAGCGGAAAAATGGGGCATTTCTGAACGGCGAGTACAGATACTTTGTAAACAGAACAGAATACCGGGAGTTTCAAAAATCGGTTATATGTGGTTGATACCCAAAGCGGCAGAGAAGCCTACTGATGGACGTAGGAAAGGGAATAAAAAATAGATAATTCCTTACGTAAAACCTTACATCAAATGTAAGTGTTACATTGAGTTATTATGCAGTAAAATTATAATTGGTAAACAATCAACAATCCACAAGGCGAGGTGTAAAAATGAATTATACAGAAAAACTCTTGGAAGTGTGCGACTTGCATAAAGTTTACACAAAAGATGGTGTCCCCACAAAGGCTCTAAATGGGATTTCATTTAATGTTCTCAATGGTGAATATTTGGGTATTATGGGTGCAAGTGGTTCCGGTAAAACTACATTATTAAATTGTATTGCGACGGTAATTAAACCAACTTCAGGTCAAATTTTACTTTCAGGTGCCAATATAAGCTCTTTTGATGGCACGAAGTTGGCTGAATATCGTGGCAACAAGATTGGTTATCTATTTCAAGATTTTGCTTTACTTGATAATCTAACTGGTAAAGAAAATATTATATTGCCTTTATCAATTCATAATATTGACATTGTTACAGCGGAAAAAAAGCTAAAAGATATAGCAGATTTTCTTGGAATTACAGACGTTCTTTCTAAATTTCCGTCACAAATGTCGGGCGGTCAAAAACAACGCGTAGCTGCTGCACGTAGTTTGATTTCTGACCCCGATATTATTTTGGCTGATGAACCTACAGGCGGTGCAGAGTTAGTACGACAAAGATTATAAAAAACGAATGTCCATGCTTCCATCCTCATACACCAGCACCGATTCAACAAACGACTTCCAGAACGTGTTCTTTTCCTGATCCGAAAATGTATGATACACGGCTTCCCAATCTTCCGACAGCAGCTTCTTCACACTGTCAAGGCTTCGCATAGGCGCAGCAGTCGAACATTTTTGCAATTCTTCGATCTGTGACTTGAACTTGTCATATTCACTTCTGTATGCTTCCTTGTTGATCAGGTCATCCATAAATAAATCATACAGCTTCTTCATTTTGCGTTCAATTTTCGCAATTTCAGTGACAGGATTCTTCCGAACTGTGCTGGCAGCAGTCACTTCATATCTTGCGATATAATCAGACAGAGCAGGACGGATGTGCGCAAGCATATATTCTTCAAGATCAGCTTCACGATATGTTTTGCTGCGGTCACACAGCTTTGATTGCGCCTTGAAATTGCAACGATATTTCTTGTACATCTTTTCAGATCCATCAGCCATCCTTCTGTATGTGACAGTTCCACACATATAATGACCACAAGAAGAACAAATCAGAAGACCTGAAAAAATATAGAATTGCTGTGTGTGTCTGATCCGAACATTCCTGATCGCAAGTTTCTGGATGCGTTCAAAGCGTTCAGGACTGATTGTCGCAGGGCAGAAGTCAGGATCATCACGATACTGACCTTTGAAAAGCGGATTCTTCAGGTATCGCGCAACTGTATCATAGCAGACACGAATGTCGTACTTGTCTTGAAGAAAAAGCTGTGTGTCACGCTTGCTGCATGTAGCTTCGAAGCGGTCAAACATATCAAGTGCAAAGCAGTTCCATTCAGGATCAATGATGACATGCTTTTCTGCATCCAGCTTCAGACCGCGTGGAAGGCTGCCTGACACATAAGTTTTATTTTTCAGCTTATAAGCGAACACATCTTTGATTCGGTCAGAATCACGATCACATTCATCCTGTGCAACAGACAGACGGATATTGATGTGCAGTCTTCCGTTCGTGGTTGTGGTATCATAGTTTTCTGTGACAGCCTTCCACTGCACGCCATTAGCTTCAAGTATTTCCTGAATTTTATGATAATCGCCGATATTCCTGAACCATCGGTCAAGTTTGGTAAATATGATCAGGTCGAAAGCATGAGCCTTCACGCCATCCAGAAGTCTGGCAAACTCTTTTCGTTTGCTGAACTTCTTTCTTGCTGTCAGGGCTTCGTCAACGAATGTGTCAACAAGTATCATCCGATTCACTTTGATGAAATCTTCAAGAATCAGATCTTGTGCTTCAAGCGTATCGCCATGAAGCACCTGATCATCGTGGCTGCATCTGATATATTTAACTACACGAAGCCCGAAAAGTTGTGGGTTTGGAGTAAAAAAAGACATATAAAAACCTTCTTTCTGGTAGCGAAAGAAGGCTTGATATGATAGAATGTAAAAGGACATAATATCATCGTGGGCGGTCTTCCGCGATATATTTTGTTCTAATGTTTCACAAGGGAAGTCGCTGGTCACGGCTTCCTTTTTTATTTGTATAGAGTGCCTGAAGCGTGTACATAATCAAAACTAGGAGGATGACGCAATGGAAATCCTAACGTGGCAGGCACGAACAGACAGACACTTGACTTTGAAGCAGCTGGAAGCCCTGACAGGAATCAGCAAGTCAACGCTGAACACGATCGAAAACGGCATCACATCGCCAACACTGCGCCAGCTTGAAGCGATAGCAACTGCGCTTGATGTCAAGATCACTGATCTGTTTGATTCTGAATATAAATGATAAACTGTGCGCCGACAATGCTTCTGACGCTTATTTCCTGATATATGGAAATAACTGGAAGCGGTCTTTCATTCCAATAATTTCCATGATACAATCCCGACAAGAGAAGGGAGGGAAGCCGATGATCCGAAAGAGAATCAACACGCTTCTGAATAAGTTGTCGGATGCACAGCTGAAGCGCATATATAAATACATAAAGTATGTATACATACATGGATAAAGTAAAAGGAAGTAGGACTGGTCAGGTCACTGCTTCCTTTTTGTCATTCTGGCTGATCCCAACCGACTTTCTTGACTAGCTGCTTCATGTATTCTTTGATTCGTTCACGGCTTCCAGCTGGTAAAGACACATACATTTCAACAAGTGCCTTGTCAAAATCGTTCAATTCATACTGCACGCACAATTCATCAACGATTGTCTGCGGCAGATCATCAAACATTTCCCCTTCGCCATACATCAAATAATCATAGTTCACATTGTATTCGCGACAGATTGACTTCGCCATCTGATCGCTTAATGCAACGCGATCCTTTTCTATTTTAGAAATAGAAGATTTTTGAACACCTAACTTTTCCCCGAATTTTTCAAGCGTCAAGTCTAGTGTTTTGCGAATCTGATTAACACGTTCGCCTTGTGTCATATTTATTCCACCTTTCTTGATAGTTGTTTTTCTGATTGTAGAATAGCACGTTGAAGTGCAAAGGTCAATAAAAAAGTTGAATTAAGACACAAATAATAGTTGACAGAGTGTCTTGAAGATGCTATTATGTGTCTGTAAGATACAAAAGCAAGCACAGAAGGAAGCAGACAAGATGACAACAACAAAGATTTACAGAAACAAGAGAAATGAAAATAAGTTCATTGAAGTGAGAAATGACGGACATTATCACAATACAGTCAGACAGTATATGTTCTGGAAGAATGTAGGAGTAAAGAACCTTCTGGGCGACAGATGTCTTCATAGATGGAAAGCAAAAAATCTGAAAGCACTGCTTGAAGATTATGAACTTGTTGAAGCATAGAGGAAGGGAGCGAACAACATGATACACACAGTATTTCCAAAAGATGCGGACGAAATGCCGCAGGACTTCCCGACATGGGAGGAAGCAAAGGAATACGCAGAAGAAAACTTCAGCGAGTGCGGATATGTAATCGAAAGCACAGAAGGGGAATGCGTATGAAGAAAAGATTTGAGAGCAACGGCGACACGATCAGGAACATGAGCAACGAAGAACTTTCAGAAATGCTGGCGACAATGGACATGTCGCCAGATGGTTCAGACAGAATTGTGGATCAGGAAGAATGGCTTGACTGGTTGTACAGCGACAGCAAACTGAAATGGAAGGGAAACGCGATCAGATACATACCAGTCAAGCATTACGCAATATGGCTGTGCGTGTCAATAACATCGGCAATGCTTGGAATTGCATCAATCATCATTTCATTAACGAAATAATGGCGATGATAGTGCCGACAACAGTGGCAATCACGCCGACAAGTTCAAAATAGCGTGAACGCTTTTCGTTGAGTTGATGACGCTTTCTATCAGCTTCAGCGGCTTTGATATTATCTTCGCTGATTTTGGTAGCAAGATTTATATAATCATCATCTTTCATATTCTTCACTTCCTTCCCTGTTTGGAATGGTGGTACATCTCAATTATAAGGAGTGAAGAAGAAAAGGACAACAAAAGAAATCATATAAACACAACACGAAGGGAGGAAACAACATGGCAGCAGTTACAAACGAAAAGAAGAACCTGAACAGCCAGACTGAAGATGTCAGCGAATTTATTATGCTGCTGAAGCAGATGTCTGACAGCGACAGAATGGTCATCAAAGGGATGATGATGTGGGCGGCAGGAGAAAACAGACCAGTGAAAACAGCCTAAAAGGGCATAGGATGTCCCCGATCAGGAATGGTCGGGGAGTAAGTGAAAGGAAAGTACAACATGAACACAAAGCAGAAATTATTCACGGAAGAAGAACTGGCAAAGGTCACAGACGAAGCAGAAAGAAAGCACCTGATCGAGTGCGCGCAGGATCAGTCAAAGATTGACATGAAGTACATGGAGATTATGAGCAAATATGACTTGTGGGAAAAAGGGAAACGCGGCAGATACTTCCACGCAACAACACATGAAAACGCAGAAAAGATCATGCAGGACGGAGTGATCCGAAAAGGAATGGACGGCGGCGTGTATATCTGCAAACAGCCACTTGAAGCAGCACGATTTGTTGCGATCCGCGGACACGAAACAGGAATAATCTTTGAAGTCGAACTGGAAGAAAGGAAAGTCATTGAAGCACACGATCACAACGAAGCCTTCTTCGGTTGCAAAGCATATATGTATATGGACGACATACCGACACAGAAGATCGTGAAAGTTTCAAGATATTCAACGAAGGACACAGAAGACTGACAGCCGAAACAGGATGCAAGCCCTGTCGATGAAGGACGGCAACCTTCATCCTGACGATGGCAAGCTGAAAGCCAGTCGGATGAATACTGTGAAAACATAGCGGCGTGTGTGTACTGCCAGAACTACACATGGCAAGTTAACAGGTTTTAGGAATGTTTTTAATGAGAAAACAAACGACACAGCATAATACATGACCAGAAGGAGGAATGCAAAAAACTATTTTTGGACTATGCGAAAGCAGTATGTGTGAAGGAGAACGAACCATGATTGATGAAAAGAAAATTGAATTGCTGAAGAAACTGCAATGTCTTGCAGAACGCGGAGTGGGCGGCGAAAAAGAAGGCGCACAGAAGAAATTGCAGCAGCTTATGAAAAAATACAATATTGAAGAAAGCGATCTGTCAGATGACAAGCTGGAAGACCATGAATGGAAATATCATAACGACTTTGAACTGCGCTTGCTGCGACAGACAATATACAAAGTTATGGGGAAAGACGGACTAAATCAGATGTATCACTACAGATCAGGCAAAGGAAAGAAAACCATTCAGGGCGTACAGTGTACAAAGGCGCAGGCAATTCGGATCGGGATTGAATATGAATTTTACTGCGAAACATGGAAAGAAGAACACGACTTCTTCTTCAAGTGCTTCGTGCAGAAACACGAGATTTTTCCAGCCGAAGAAGAAATGATAATAAGATCAAAAGACGATGTTGAAATGTCCAAAGAAGATGCGATGCGGATGCAGATGGCTATGTCGGCAATGAAAGACAAGAGCATGACACAGAGAATTGAGGGATAAAAGATGCGAGGAATGAACCTGAAAGACAGAATACAAAAAGTCATTGACCAGAGAAGAACACAACTGCTCAAAGAACGTGACGAGT
>CAKVMU010000109.1 GCA_934773085.1 uncultured Candidatus Melainabacteria bacterium | reverse complement strand
ATATTCACCCCCATATTCTTGGTATCAATTTTAAACTTTTTCTTTTTAGGCTTATAAGGGTTATTTGCCATAACTTATTATCTCGTTTCCTTCACCCACTTGTAAAATTGTAGGTTTGTGAGTTTTAATTTCATCTTCAGTCATCTGAGCATAAGTTACAATAATAATTTTATCTCCGGTTTGAACTTTTCTTGCAGCAGCGCCATTTACGCAAAAGCATTTAGAACCACGCTTGCCCTTTATTGCATAAGTTTGGAACCTCTCACCATTATTGATATCAAGAATCTCAACTTTTTCCCATTCTCTTATATTAGACTTTTCCAAAAATTCTTCATCAATTGTGATAGAGCCAACATAATTCAAATTTGAATCTGTAACGGTCGCTCTGTGAATTTTGGAATGTAAAAATTCAAATAACATATCTTTTTACCTTTATTTACCACTTCTTGTTTAAATGTTAGCACAAAAATATTACTTAGGTGTTCAATACTAAAATTTGTGTACATGTATAACATGTATAAAAAGGAGGTTATTATGCTTGAGCTATTTATTCTTGAAACTTGTCCTTATTGCAAAAAAGTAATGAATTTTATGGAAGAGAACAAAATCCCTTATAAAAAAATTGATACATCAAACAAAGAATCTGAAGAATCATTAATTCAAATCGGTGGAAAAAGACAAGTTCCTTTTTTGGTTGATACAGACAGAAATATTCAAATGTATGAATCTGCAGATATTATAGAATATACAAAAACCTTAAAATAAATGAAACAGGCACCCCAAAGGAGTGCCTGCCATTTGAAAGGACATTTATTAATTATATTCATTCGAATACTAGAGCAAATTCAACGCAATTTGTGGTTGCTGGTTAGCTGTTGACAATAGCGTTGCTGTCGCCTGTTGCAGAATCTGATATTTTATGTAATTTGAGGATTCTGTTGCAGCATCAGCATCTTTGATAGTTGAAACAGCTTCTGTCAAGTTTTCTCTCTGAACATCTGTTGAATCAATTGCAGAATCAAGTCTGTTCATGTATGCACCAATTTTAGTACATCTCAGAGAAATATTATCGATTGCATCGTCAATTTGGTCAATAAACGCTCTGGCTGTAGAATCGTTCTTGTAGATTGCAGCACATATTGATGTTAAAGTAGCTCCGTCTAAAGCATCGTTTTTAACCAAACCATCTTTTGTTAATTGATAAGCTAATTCACTTGTATAATATTTACCGTCAACTGCTTTGTATGTATGCACTCCGTCTTTATCATCAGCTGCAGTTGTGAAATCCATCTTCGAAATATCGGATTTAGAGCTAAATCCAAATATCATTGATGATTCTGCACTTGCAAACAGGAATGAGTCCATTTTAATTACACATCTTTGATTTGAGTACAAACCAACTTGGAGGTTAATATCTGTTGTTCTTGAACCATCCAAAAGGTATGTGTCGTTAAAGTCTGTAATTTTGCACAAACGGTTGATTTCGTCCATTCTCTGAGTTACTTCAAGAGAAATTGCGTTTAATGAAGCAGAACCATACGTACCGTTTGCTGCCTGCATAGTCAAGTCTCTAATTCTTTGTAAATAGTCGTTGATGATATCCAAAACACCTTCTTGGGTTGTTAACATATCCAAACCCATTTGAGCGTTTGTCTCAATAATATCATAACCGCTTACTTTGGCTTCCATCCCGGTATAAACTGCATAACCGGCTGCGTCATCTTTGGCTGAATTTATCTTGAAACCAGTAGATAATTTCTCCATTGCTGAATTCATGCCTTTTGTAGCACTTTTCAAGTACTTTTGACATGTCAGGGATGACAAATTCGTGTTAATGGTTAATGTTGAAGTTGATCCCATAATAAATTTCCTTTCAAATTTTCCTTTCCCCATGTAATACGGCAAGAATAAATTGAACTTTACAACTTTAGTTATAGAATCCACCATATAGAGGAGAACAAACTCTAAAACGCCCTATTTACAACGTTTTCAAAATTATTAAAAAAGAAGATATTTGCCTCTGTCTCATACTTTAGTTAGAGAAATTGCCCCAAAAATATGTCGACATGTGGGGGTAATTTTCTCATCCTTTTCTTAATAATTAATAAAGAAATATAAGGAGAGAAATATGAAATTAGAAAATTCTGAAACTCTGCAATGCCTAACGAACGCTTTTGCCGGTGAATCGCAAGCCCGAAATCGTTATACATTCTACGCAAAGCAAGCACAAAAAGACGGATACGAACAAATATCAGAAATCTTTTTGGATACAGCCTCAAATGAACAGGAGCATGCGAAACTCTTTTACAAACACATACCCGCATGCGAACATTGGAAAGTCAATGGTGCATATCCTTTTTTCTTGGGAACGACTGTTGAAAACTTAGTCGCAGCCTCAGAGGGGGAGCGTGAAGAATGGGAAATAATTTATAAACGCAGCTCTCAAATTGCGAAAGAAGAGGGTTTTGATGATATTTCAGAGCTGTTTGCAAGAATTCTTGAAATAGAAAAGCATCATTCCCACCGATTTGAATTATTAGCAGAAGAACTTAAAGGTGAAAGCTTTTTCAAAAAAGAGGAACAAACACAATGGATTTGCAGAAAATGCGGCAACATCCTAATTTCTAAATCCGCACCGGAAAAGTGTCCGGTTTGCAGTCATCCGAAAGCCTATTATGAGCTCTTTTTAGAAAAATTTTAATGTTACAAAAGCTTTACATTCATTAATGTAGAGCTTTATTTTTGATAAAATTTATTACGGAATTTAGTATAGTATTTGGAGTAGTTTTATGAAAAAGGATTTTAGAACCCTTGTATGTGTTGCAGCGCTTATTGGCGCAATGACAACTGGAATTTCTTATGCTCTTGATGTCTCTACGGAGCTATTAATTGATAATACAACTGAAACGTATAATGAAACAGTAAGCATTATTGCCCCTGACGGTAAAATCAGTACAACTGAAAGTGGGATTCTTAACGTCAACGGAACTCTTAATAACGGGAACTTAATTGATAACAACGGACAAATTACAGGAAGTACCCTGCAAAATGAAACTAATGCAGTTATTAACGGAAACGGACAGTTGTCATTCGGTTCTGGCGAAAACAAAGGTTCAATAACACAAGACATTATTGCAATAACCGACAGCACCGGAACCTTTACAAACTCCGGTAACATCACTTCAAATACGTTTAACAACAGCGCAAAAATTCTTGGTGATGGCTCGCTTGAAATCAGCGGTGGTACGAACAGCAATGATATTACGCAAGGAACTGTAACCATCAACGGGGACTACACGAACAACGGAACTATTACAGCTGCGAATCTAAATAACAACAGTAAACTTACCGGAAGTGGTTCACTAACAATTAGCGACGGCACAAACGACGGGACTATAGAACAAGACAACATTACTATTAACAATGAATTTACAAACAATAACAAAATTACAGTTTCTAACACTTTAACAAACAACAAAACCTTTAACAACAATAATTCTGCAATTACAAACAAGTTAGAAAACGCAGCCGGTTCAACCATTGCAGGAAATGGTTCGTTAACCTTCGGCTCAGGGAAAAATGAAGGTTCAATAATACAAGACATTATTGCAATAACCGACAGCAACGGAACTTTTACAAACTCCGGTAACATCACTTCAAATACATTTAACAACAGTGCAAAAATTCTTGGTGACGGCTCCCTTGAAATCAGCGGTGGTACGAACAGCAATGATATTACGCAAGGAACTGTAACCATCAACGGGGACTACACGAACAACGGAACCATTGCCGCTACGAATCTAAATAACAACAATAAACTTACCGGAAACGGTTCGTTAACGATTAGCGACGGCACAAACGACGGGACTATAGAACAAGACAACATTACAATTAACAATGAGTTTACAAATAATAACAAAATTACGGTTTCTAACACTTTAACAAACAACAAAACCTTTAACAACAACAATTCTGCAACTACAAACAAGTTAGAAAACGCAGCCGGTTCAACCATTGCAGGAAACGGTTCGTTAACAATAGACAACGGAAATAACTATGGCGATATTACTCAAAATGAACTTAAAATAATCGGTTCAAACGGAGATTTTATAAGTTCCTTAGACAGTAGTATTACCACTAATATTTTTGAAAACTCTGCAAACATCTATGGAGATGCTGCCGGCAACGGAAATCTTACAATAAACACCAAAGGAACAAATAACGGTTCTATCGTAATGAACGATATCACTTTAGCCGGAACATTTAACAATAACAACGGCGCAGACTTAACAGCTCTCGGAACATTTACTAATAACGGAGTTCTGAATAACAGAGGAACCGTTAAAGCTTGGGGCAACAAAATGGTCAACAATGGCACCGTAAACAATTATCAAAATTTTGATTTTGACAGCACAGCTCCAACTCATAAAGTTTTGGAAAACAACGGCACTTTCATCAATTCCGGCACCGGCGCACAAATAACCGGCGCAAGCGTTATTAACAAAGGTGCGTTCACGGTTGCTAACGGCGCAAATGCGTCCCTTTTCGATTTTGACAATGGCAACGGAACTATAAACATTCTAAATGGCTCAAGATTAGAGATTGGAGAACTTGCAAACGACTTGAACGGAAAAATTAATGTCGTTGGAGATGCCGGACGCACAAACTCTATATACTTGACCGGAACTTCAACTAATATTAACGCTAATTTGACAATTGGTAACGGAACAAAAAATTCCACGTTAATACTAGGAAATGATATTAACATTTTAGATAGCGCAACTCTTAATATCACAAACGCCGGTCACTTGGTCATTGGGGACAACTCAAGCGCTGTGTTAAATAACGGAGACTCCGTTCTTGGCGACATCACGCTGAACGACGGAACTCTGACATTAGACGGTTTTAATCTTATGTCCGGAGAAAAATCTACACAAAACGGCGGAAATGGGGGATTTTACCAACAAACCGATGGAACATTGAATCTTATCAACAACTCATCCCTTAACATGAAAAATCCTAACTACATCATTGGCGGAGATATGAACATTGATAAATATTCACAGTTCATTGCTTCAGGAGAAGCTAACGGAGGTTTTTCAAACTTAGATAATTTGAACATTTCCGGTAAATTTAACGCAATGAATAACGACATCGGAGACTACAACATCGACCACATTAATATCGGTCAAAATGCTATCGGCGATACAAGCAACAGCATTGACTTTACTGTAGATTTCTATGCAAGACAAAATACAGATGACAGACACGCATCTGATAAATTCATTGGTTCAGAAATCAATGGTGACGGAACAATTAACATTTCTGATTGGTCTTTGGGAGGCGACTTATACGGATGGGATGCTCCTATCGACAGACATTTTGATTTTGGAAAATTGTTTGATTACGGAACTATCAACGGCAGTGTAAACATGACCGCTGTAGAAAAAGAAGTCTTCACACCTATCGGTTGGTACAAGCTGAACAACACAGGAACCGGCATCGGTAGCGGTTACACGTTAGATTTGTCAAGATTTAACCCACAGGTTTACAGAGGACAGGTTGTAACAGTTGCGCAATGGATGAACCAACTTGCGATAAATGATATGTTATTCACGCATTCAATGATTTTGCCAAGCTTTAAGGATGAAGACGGCGGTGTTAGCCAAAGCATAACGGCAAACCGATATGCTGCAACTTCTCCAATGTACGCTCCATACCAATATTCCCGCAAGGACGGCGGTTTATGGTATAAAATGTACGGCAACTTTGAACATCTGCAAATGAATAACAACTTAAAAGTCGGCAATAACGCTTATGGAGCATTAATTGGCGCAGACTTCGGATTAAAAGAACTGAGAAACGGTTGGAAATTTATGCCAACTGCGTATGTCGGTTATAACGGTGCACACCAAACTTTTGCCAATATGGGTGCATACCAAAACGGCGGACAAGCAGGCTTCTTAGGTACATGGTATAAAGACAACTTGATAATCGGCGGATTGGTTTACGGCGGAATCTACGATAACACAATGGATGTTAGAGGAAACACTGATAACACATTTAACTACTTTGCCGGTGCTTCTGCCAAAGCAGCTTACAACATTAGATTGCATAGAGATTTAGTATTGCAACCGAATTTATTTGTTGGATACAACTTTA
>CAKVMU010000108.1 GCA_934773085.1 uncultured Candidatus Melainabacteria bacterium | reverse complement strand
AGCCCGTGGGTTTGGACAAGCTTGACTAATAATTCTATTGCATACAATTTGGACGGAAGTGACAATGCAACTGCAACAATCGGAACGACAAGTGCTCCTAAGTTGACTACCGGTGGCTTTATGAAAACACGTATGTATATTGACTCCAACGGAACACCTCAAATGTCACTGGGGACTAATGGTGACAACATAATGCATTTTTATTCAGCTAAGAAATCCTTATTTATAAATAATAATTCAAATCAACAATTGGAGAGTGTCGGAGACTCCATCGCTATAGGTGCGGGTACTTCTGCTGCAAATTATTATGTTGTCGCAATAGGAAGCAATATTACATCAACAAAGGTGAATACGGTTGCAATTGGCGATAATGCAACAACCAAAGGCGAATGTTCTATTGCGTTGGGTGCAAGAGCCAAAGCTAAGGCAATGTATGCTATTGGTCTTGGATATGATTCAAATGCAGAGAACAATGCAGCTATTTCTATTGGATATAAATCATCTGCATCCAATAATGCTGTTTCAATTGGATATAATGCCAGTGCAAATGCAGAGGCTACAAACTCTATTGCATTGGGATACAATGCGAGTTCAAATGCAACAGATACAATTGCCATAGGGAATAGTGCACGTGCTGTAGGTAAAAATTCAGTAGCAATAGGTAAAGCTGCATTTGCTGAGATACGTGATGCTATAGCAGTGGGAAATGAGGCAAAGGGATATCACTACTTAAGCACCGCTATTGGTGCATACTCAAAAGCATTAATGACGTGTTCTACAGCTATAGGTGCATACTCAGACTCATCAATGGCGTTTTCTACAGCTATTGGTTACAAAGCTAAAACAACAGATTTCAATCAAATTGTTTTAGGCACAAAAGACGATATAGTTTATATTCCAGGAAAGCTTGTTGTGGGACAACATTCTTATCTGGGTATGGATGTTAAAGATGGAACTTCATCGGTTTGGTTGAGAGCGCATGATGGTGGTGGTTCATGTAAACATGCTTGGATTTATGACAGAAGTGGTACCGGTATGTATTTAAGTGGAGAAGAGGCAAAGCCTAACCCATCAGGAGAAGGGAGTTATTCTAGTTATACTCAACAATGCGACCGTCGTTTGAAGAATGTTGGCAAAGTGTTTACTGGTGGGTTGGAGCAACTCAGAAGAATACAAGTATATAATTATACATTCAAAAAAGATTCTTCAAATACTCCTCAAGTAGGTGTTATGGCGCAGGATTTACAGAAAATATTCCCAAATGCTGTTAAAAAAGGTGAAGATGGTTTCTTGAGAATTAGAACGGATGAAATTGTTTATTCTTTAGTTAATGCTGTAAAAGAATTAGACAAAAAAGTTACTTACTTAATGGATAGAGAAAAGAAAATCAATGATTTAGAAAAACGTATTGAAGCTCTTGAAAAGAAAGTAAAATAAAAGTTGATACTAAAAGCGGGGCGCAATCTTTTGATTGCGCCCCGCTTTCTTTAAATAAAATCTTAAACTAATTCAACTGTGTATTGAGCGTTCTTTTCAGCGATTTCAACAAGGCTTTTAGAAACAGCAATCATAGAGATTTCTGAATCAAGTTTGTTTACGCAAGAACCGCAACCGATAGCAGAAGCGCCTGCAGCGAATGCCAAAGCAGCTGTTGTAGGGTTGATTCCTGTTGCTGTCATAATAGGCAACTCAACATTACGTGAAAGTTCAATTGTGTTAGAAATAGTTAATTCAGCTCTTTCAATCAATCCTCTTGCACCGTTTGAAGGATGTTCGTTTGTGAAGTGACCTTCAGTTTGAATTAGGTCAATACCCATATCTTCAAGAGCTCTTGCCAATTCAACTTGTTCTCCGATTTCCAATTCACCCGGAATTGTTACACAGAAAAATACGTTTTCGTTTGCAAGAAGTTCTTTTGTTCTTTTTGCAAGAGCAAGAACTTGTGATGAGCTGAAGCTCAAACCTTTTTTGTAAAGTGCATCAAAGTTTCCGAGTTCAATAGCATCAGCACCAAGTGCAACAGCGTGAACCAATTCTTCCGGTACAACTGATGATACGAATACAGGTAAGTTTGTCAAATCTCTTACCATAGAAATTATATCCGGATTAGCGCAAATATCTACTGCGTGTGCGCCAGCTTTATCAGCAGCCATAACAACTTTTTTTACGCTTTCCGCATCAAAATTATCAATACCTGCGATAATTTTTACAGCTCTTTTTTCGTCTAAAGCTCTTTTGAAACTTTCAATTCTTGACATGTTTTTCTCCTTCTTTGTGTCGATTGTGACTATTTTTTCGTCTATTATACATTAAAGTTTGAAAACATACAAGAGATAAGCTTTCTTGATGTGTTCTTTGCCGTATTTGGTGATTGTAATTTCTGATGTGATATCAAAATAATTATTTGAGGTTTTATTATGAAAAAAATTTTTGTTTTGGTGTTTATGTTGGCAACATTGCCATCATTTGCGTTTGACAGAGAAGAACTTGCGGTGATATCTCTGTACGAAAAAATCAATCCTGCTATTGTATGTGTGGATTCTCAGATATCAGACGGAATGTCATGCGGAACAGGATGTGTTATCGACAAAAGAGGGATAATACTTACCAGTGCACATGTCGTGGATGTTGGGAACAGTGTTGTTGTTACAATGGCTAATGGGCAGAACTATGAGGCTAAAGTTCTTAAAAAATTTGGTGAAAATAAGGATATTGCGCTGCTTAAAATAAATGTGCCTGTCGATTTGAAAACTGTAAAATTGGGTGATTCGGAAAAGATTAAAGTGGGACAAAAGGTTCTAGCGATAGGAAATCCATTTGGATTTAACGGAACCTTGACTCAAGGTATAATCTCAAGAATCGATTATGCAAAAAACAGGATTCAAACAGATGCGGCAATAAATCCGGGCTCTTCTGGAGGTCCTTTGTTGAATAAAAACGGCGAAATTATCGGCATAAATCAAGCAATATTTAATCCAGATAACAATATTTCAAATATTGGCATAGGCTTTGCAATCCCAATAAATCTTGTGAAAGAATACCTTAAGGAGGTTGATAACACTTGATATTTCTTAAACAGGCATTATAATAGAATGTATGTTTAAGCGATTTTTAGCACTAATTTGTTTTTTTATATTATCTCTTGTATGCTTTGCGGAGCCGGAACTTCGTGGTTACGATGAGTACAGAATTCCTGCGGGATATAATATTCCTATAATGTCTTTGCAAGAGTTTTCAACAGCATATACAGAGGAGGGCGAACAATTAAAATTTGTTACTACTTCAGATATTTTTTTGTATGACAAAAATGTAATCCCGCAAGGTTCACGTCTTTTAGGCTATATAGAAAAAAAGAATGAACCGATTCGTGGAACAAATGCGGCGATGAAAGTTTTTATTAACAAGATGTATTTGCCTGACGGTTTTGAAATTCCGATAAAAGCATATATTTATACGGCAAATGACAACACTATCGGTGGAGAGCTAACTCCGCCTTTGACATATAATAAAATTCCACATTACCAACGTTGGTCAATGTTCAGAGCAATGGGAGTTCTTCAATATGTTCCCGGTGATCAACGAAAAATGGGTGAGCATGTAACAATATCATCCGGTGCAAATTTAACAATGGTTCTTGTTGCGCCTGTGTATATGACACATAGCTTAATAAATTGACAAATCGTAAAGAGATAATAAAATATAATATGAAGAGGTTTGGTTATATTTGACCGAACAGTTTACCGGATACGGGAGGGTTAATAATGAATAAGAAAATTACTGCGTCAATGTTACTGATTGCTATGACTTCAATGAACTTTGTATGCGCTGCAACAAATTATTCATATCAGCAGACACAACCTGCTTACAATACGCAATATAATCAACAACCATTGCAATATAACGGTTATAATGCTCAAACAAATACTCTCCGTGGTAACGTAATTATGGTTCCTGCCGGAACTTCGATGAGGGTTTCCCTTACAGCTCCGCTGTCATCAGAATATACTACAGCAGGACAAGGAGTTAGTTTGGTTCTAAATTCTGATTTTTATTATGACGGTAAACTGATTGCTCCTGCCGGAAGTACTGTTTATGGTACCGTAATTGAGGCTTCTAAAGCGAAACACGGTAGTATTAACGGTAAGCTGTGTGTTAGATTTAATCAAATTTACACTCCATATGGAACCCAAATTCCGATATCAGCAGTTATTAAAACAGATGATATGTCCGGAGTTTTGGTTGGTGGAACAAAAACTGATGTTGTAAAAGAGTACACAAAGGATGTAGCGGCTGGTACGGCAACTGGTGCTCTAACTGGTTTAGTATTCGGTGCTCTTTCAGGAGGTAGTGTGGGACGTGGTACTGCACTCGGAACTGCGGTTGGTGCCGGTGGTGGCTTGGCGAAATCAGTTTGGGACAAGGGAAATGATGTAGAAATTCCTTCAGGAGCGGGTATTGATATTGTGTTAACTCAACCGATTACGGTAAGTTCTTCTTCATATCAATATGAAAATTAGCAGACAGGATAATTTAAAATAACTATAGACAGATTATTCTATAGTTGTAGTATTTGAGAGATGAGACAGTGTCATTAATAAGTAAAAAAAGTTTTATACTAGACGAAGAGGAAGACAAGGACATAGAGCCTTATAAACTACCGGAACTTGTAACAAGCAAGCCGGAGGCTATTCCGATTAAAAATTCTTTCGTTATTTCGACCGCTCTGCACCCGTTGGCAGTGTTATTAATTTGGTTAGTATCGTTCATGTTGGCTTTGGCAGGAATTCATTTGTTTGAATTCGGAAAAATTAAGCCTCAGCCTAAGCGTGACATTGAGTTCGTGTTGGTTGATAAACCTGGAACTCCGATAAATCCAAACACAAAAAATCGTGCGGATATAAATTCCAGAAGTGGTGGTGTTAATGACCCTAAACGTGCTCTTTCTATGCCGTCACCTGCACCAAAAAAACAGCAAAAACCTTCAAATGCTGCTAAAAGTGCAAACAAGATTATAAAAAAACAACAGCAACAAGCTCAAAAGCATGCTGCGACAAGCAATAAAAATCATCAGACGCAGTCACCTAAAAAAGTGACCAAACCGGCACAGCAACCGTCAAATGTTAATAAGTCGTCTCCTGCAAAACCGGCTCCGCCGTCAGCAAGACCAAGTGCAAGACCTGTGTCTTCACCTGCACCGGTTGCAAAACCTTCATCACCGTTTACTGTTCCGGTACCAAAAGGTGCACCAGTAGGTAAAACCTTGTCAACTGGACCTGTAGGTGGTTCAGGAACCGCAGGAACTGCAAAATCAGGCGGTTCATATTCTTCGGGTTCAGGTACGTATGCACCAAGACCTTCGTTGTCGCCTTCATCCGGAGGTGGTAGCGGAACTCTTGCAAGAGGTACTTCCGGTGGTGGTTCAGGAAATATTGGTAACCCAGGTGGCGGAGGCGGTGCTCCGGGTATTGATGCCCTTCGTGAACCGGATTTTGGTCCTTATATGAGGGAACTGCAAAGAAGAATTAAACTAAACTGGGACCCACCAAAGGGTAATGAAAGTAAAACTGTAGTTTTATTGTTCAAAATTGCGAAAGACGGACGTTTGTTGTCCTGCAGAGTTCATCGTTCGTCAGGTTTGCCAACAGCAGACCAAGCAGCTTTGAAAGCAGTTGAGCTAACGGCTCCGTTTAGACCGTTGCCGGCGGATTTCAAAGGACAAAGTATTGATATTCAATTCACATTCGATTATCGTGTGTTTGGAGCATCAAGATATTAAAGAAGATAATAATTAAGATAAAGGGGTAAATATTATGGATTTATTATTACATTCAATTCAATTAGACTGGCCGGTGCTGTTACCGATTCTGATTTGTTCAATCTTAACCTTGATGGTTGCGATAGACAGAGCTGCATTCTATAACTCCAACAAAAGAAACGTTATTGAGTTCATTCCTAGATTGCAAAAAGAATTAACTAAAAACAATTTGATGGGTGCTCAAAACCTTGCAGTTCAATGTGGCGGTATTATTGGTGAAGTTACGGAAGAAGCTGTAAGAATCTTCTCTGAACAGAAAAAAGGTTTCTCTCGTTCATTTGATATTGCATCTGCATTAGCTACAAGAAAACTTGAACACAGATTAACAATTCTTGGTACAATCGGTGGTGTTGCACCTTTCTTAGGTTTGTTCGGTA
>CAKVMU010000107.1 GCA_934773085.1 uncultured Candidatus Melainabacteria bacterium | reverse complement strand
GCATTAAGAACGAAAACTTCATTAATATCACCAACCATTATAATATTAGGTAATCTTTCTCCATTAATTTCAAATTTTTTCAAATAATAGAGCGTTTGAACTAAAATTTTTGCTCTTGAAACAGGGTTTAACAACTCTTCATTGTATTTGTATTCTATTAACAATTTCAAGAACATGTCGACTGTTAAAACGCCATCGCAACCGTAAGGGTATTCTAAAGAAATATTGTTATCTTTTATAAAATACATTGTGATGCCTTTGTTATAGACATCTTCTACCTGTCGTTCTATAGTAGCTGTTTTTATTTCATCAAAAAATTTACTTCTTGCCATAAATGTATTCCAGTAGAAACATGTTACATGCTTAATTTGTTTTGTAAATACTTATCATCGATTTATTACACATGTTTCTAATTGAATATAGTATCTGAATAGTAAACACTTCATAGTAAAGATTATGAAGAAAAATCCCAGTAAAAAAAAGAAGATATTAAAACATTTAGGTATAAATATTAAATTTTATCGAAACAAACTTGATATCACGCAAGAACAACTAGCAGAGCTTGTTGACGCAGAACGTTCTTATATAACAGCCTTGGAAAGTGGTAGCAAAAGCCCTTCTTTATACTTTCTATGTGAATTAGCACAAGCACTTAGGGTATCGCTAAAAGATTTGATGGATATAAATATCAACTAATTTTTTCGAAAATATTAATTAGTCTGTCTTCTTTAAAAATCTAATTTATTTGAAATTTTTAAAAACAAAAAGACCGATTTTGAAATCGGTCTCTTAATAATGGTGGAGATAAAGCGTCAAAGTTCGAACTTTTTGAAAAGTATTAAACAGTTAATTGAAGAACTTAAAAACCCAGAAATAGCTTCAATAATAGAAAAAATAGTTTTGTTTAAAATGGAGATTAATCACTGCATAATTTATTAATTTCATTGAGGTACTTTATTAACAATTCTTGTTCTCTTTTTAATAAGTCAAATAATAGAAAATACGGGATTATTATATTAGCTTGCAATTCTCCCTTCTTGTATTGCGAATACAAGTTATCTACATTCTCAGATTTGAGCATTTCTGCAATAAATTGAGAGGTTTCTTGCCTGTTGTCTAATTTTAACTTTTCATTGCTTATAATAGTATCCGAAACATCAAGTGAAAGCGAAATTTGAATGAAGTCAACAATAATATTCTGGATATTTGAACAATGCTTAAAATCAATATTATTCAACATTTGCATAAATTCATTTCTTAAATTATGCTCATATTCGTAAAATAAAACTATGGATGTTTTTAATAATGGGTCAGTTGCTCCCATAGAAAATTTGTGTAAATCGCATAAATCCTTTATTGTAAAATTATTATTTAAATCAACATTATTTTTGAATCTATTATTTATTGGATTAGTTATACAATGAAAATATTTTGTATAAAAATTTAAATAAATTAAAATTATTTGATTATGTCTTTTTATTTTTTCTAATTCATTTTGTCTTTCTTTTTTTATATCGTTTTTTTCTAACATTTTTTGAATAACACATATGGTTATAAAAAGCCCTATACATTCAGTTGCAATATTACAGAAATAACCCGAAAGTTTTGGATAAGAATTTCTTAATGCAAATATATCTATACAAAGAAATACAATGAATAATATTGTTAGCGCTATACCTATTTTATTTGTTAAATCATTTTTTTTCATAAAAAAACTTTACCATAAAATTTACTTATACAAAATTATAATTAAAAAATTTTTATGACAAAGAAAAAAGATGTTGGTTTGATAATTCAATTTGATGATAAAGAATATACCAAAGAAGAAACTGAATTCCTTTGGGAAAGATTCTTTCTACTTTTGGCAGAAATAATTAATCCAAAAATCGACCCCAAAATAGTTAAAAACACAACAAAGACAATAGTTTTAGAGGTATTTAAAACACCTAAAGAGATTCGAACTTTCTCAAATATAGACCAATAGAGGAATCGAGGCTATTTCTTTAAAAACGGCATTTTTGTCAAAATATGTTCAAACCCTGTAAAGTCAATAAAAAAAGAGCCCTTCAAGGCTCTTTTTATAAATGGTGGAGAATAGGAGACTGTATCGGATTATTGCTCCACACTACGCAGTCACTCACTCCATTTACTGTTGTAAATTAACGCTCGTTTTGCTCCGTGCTACTTCGGCGTTCCGCTTCGCTCCGGCCTACGCAAAATCCTCCGAACTCCTTTAAAATGAACTATCGTATATTGGGAGTTCTCGCTCAGCCCTACTCCTACAAAATAAAATACAGGATAACTTTCGTCATCCTGTATTTTATTTGGAGAATAGGAGACTCGAACTCCTAACCCCCTGCGTGCAAAGCAGGTGCTCTACCAATTGAGCTAATCCCCCACGTATGCGGGTGTAATCAAAACTGACTACATTTCTTATTCTACATGATGATTTTTTTTTGTAAAGGGGTTTGTCTTAAGTAATTAAATATTTTTTATAAGTTCTTAACCATTTCTTCCAGACATATCTTTACATGCGCATAATTTAAGCCACCCTGCATATAAGCTACATAAGGTTCACGCATCGGTCCGTCAGCCGAAAGTTCAATAGTTGAACCCTCTACAAAAGTTCCACCTGCCATAATAACCTGATCTTCATACCCAGGAATATATTCAGGAATCGGTGTTACATATCCGTTCACCGGTGATAACGACTGAATCGTTCGACAGAATTGCTCCAAATGCTCAGCCTTGCCAAAGATTATATTTTGGATAATATCCGTTCTCTTTTCATCATGTCTCGGGCTTGAATTAAAGCCAATGTCCTCAAACACCTTCGCAGCCAAAATTGCACCCTTTACCGCCTCAGAAACAACAGAAGGTGCCATAAACAATCCTTGAAAAATGAGTCTGTGCTGATTAAACATTGCTCCACCCTCAGAGCCAATGCCAGGAGCTGTCAAGCGATTTGCCGCTCTTTCAACATACAATTCCTTACCCGCAATATATCCGCCGGCTTCAACAATTCCGCCCCCCGGATTTTTAATCAAAGAACCAGCCATTAAATCTGCACCAACCTCTGTAGGTTCCTTTGAATCCACAAACTCGCCGTAACAATTGTCAACAAAGCATATGCAATTAGGGTTCTTAGATTTAACAATCTTGCAAATATTTTCAATAGTCTCAATTGAAAGAGATTTTCTTGTAGAATATCCCTTAGAACGCTGTATCAAAACCATTGTAGTTGAATCGTTCACTCTGCGTTTCAATTCTTCAAAATCAATATCAGTACCGTTTAGAAGTGGTACTTCATCGTACAAAACCCCCTGTCCGATGAGTGAAGCCCTTTTGGTTTCATCATCTCCGGCAGTTCCGATAACTTCCTGCATTGTATCGTATGGCGCACCTGCCACAGACAGGAGCTTATCGCCATATCTAAGATTGCCGAACAAAGCGCACGCAAGCGTGTGTGTGCCAGATGCAAAATGAATTCTGACAAGAGCTTTTTCGGTACAAAAAACTTGCGCAAAAACCTTATCTAAGACTTCACGTCCCAAATCGTCGTGACCATATCCGGAAACCGTGTAAAAATGTTCCGGAGCGACCTTATTATCAACAAAAGCTTTTAGTACTTTTTTTTGATTGAAGTCCCTTATTTCATTTACTTTTTCAAATTCTTTTTCTAAACTTTTTTCAGCATTCTTAATATCGTAATTCATAATACAAAAATCATATATCAGTCGCAATGCTAGGTCAATTGTGGAATGTTCATTGAGCAAATATCAGGAAAACATGGGTTATGAATAAACTGCGATTTTTATTGCTTTTAGCCTGTGTAATACCCGCTTTTGCCTACGAAGTCTACTCTCCGAATGATTACACATATCAAAACAGCGGGGACAAACTATTATTCGTTGTAGATTTTTCCAACAGTATGGGGGAATACCTTGAGCACAAAACCAAGGTTAATCAGGTTAAATCAATGATGACAAAAGTTTTGCCCCAAATATCTCCGGAAACAAAAGTTGGAATAAGGGTTTATGGCCATACATGCAACGTAATTGCTTACAATGCTTGCAGAAGTTCTGAGCTTCTGGTGCCGCTCAAAGAAAATAATGCTGACAGAATCAACACTGCGATTTCAAAGCTTCGTCCCCGTGGAATGACTCCGATTACATATTCATTAAAACAAGCTGTGAAAAAAGATTTTGCAGGTATGGAAGGTGTCAAACACATAATTTTGCTGACTGATGGCGGTGAAAACTGCGACGAAAGCCCCTGCGACTACTCTATTGAGCTTGTTAAAACCAGAAAAGATATAAAAATTGATGTAATTGCTTTCAATGTGCCGGATTCTGACGATTTAGCGCAGCTCAAATGTACTGCAGATGTAACCGGTGGACATTTTATTGAAGCTGATACAAATGCCGAACTTTTAAATTCCATGCAAGAGCTGATACTTCCTCATAAGCAGGTTGAAGCACTGATTTACGGAGTTCAATAAGTTTGTTGCTAAACAATTTGCCTTTTTGGATTTTTCCGCACCCTCGTATTTTTATGTTAGAATTAAGAAAAAGTTTAAACGAGGTTTTTTAATATGGAAGATTTAAGAGAAAAGTATGAAGTTGTTATTGGTTTGGAAGTTCACGCACAACTCAAAACCAAGTCAAAAATATTTGCACCGGATTCAACAGAATTTGGTAATGAACAAAACACACAGATAAGCCCGATTACACTCGGTATGCCTGGGGTTTTGCCGGTTTTAAACAAAGAATGCGTTAATATGGGTATTCTTTTAGGGCTTGCTCTAAACTGTGAAATTCCGTCAAGATGCAAATTTGACAGAAAACAATATTTTTATCCGGACCTTCCGAAAGGATATCAGATTTCTCAATACGATGAGCCAATCTGCGTAAACGGCTGGGTTAATGTAAAAGGCAAAAGAATTGGTATAACACGTGCTCACTTGGAAGAAGATGCCGGTAAACTTGTACACGCAGGTGCTGCAGGAATTAACGGTTCTACATACTCACTTGTAGACTTAAACAGAGCAGGAACTCCGCTTTTGGAAATTGTTTCTGAGCCTGATATGCGCTCAAGCGAAGAAGCACGTAACTATATGGAAGAACTCCGTGATATCGTACGTTACCTAGGAGTTTGTGACGGAAACCTTGAAGAAGGTTCTATGAGATGTGATGCGAACATTTCTATTATGCCTAAAGGTTCTAAAGAATTCGGCACAAGAGCTGAAATCAAGAACGTAAACAGCTTTTCAGCATTACAAAGAGCTATCGAATACGAAATCGACAGACAAATCGAGATTGTTGAAGAAGGTGGCGAAGTTGTTCAAGAAACAAGACTTTGGGATGATGGCTTAAAAGAAACCCGCTCTATGAGAGGAAAGGAAGATGCTCACGATTACAGATACTTCCCTGAACCGGATTTAATGCCACTTGAAATTTCAAGAGAATGGGTCGAAGAAATTCGTGCTAAGATGCCTGAACTCCCTGAAGCTAAGCGCCAAAGATATATGTCTTTGGGATTGAGCGAATATGATGCTTGCGTAATCGTTGAACAAATGCCTTTAGCGTTGTTCTTTGATGAAGTTTTGAACCTCGGTGGAAACCCTAAAACAGCCGTTAACTTCATTATGGGTGAAATTGCAGCATACTTGAAAGAAAACAAAGTTGAGATTACTGATACAAAATTGACTCCTGAAAACTTGGTTGAACTAATCGGTTTGATTGAAAAAGGAACAATTTCTAACAATATTGGTAAACAAATCCTTGTTGAAGATATGATTACTAAAGGCGAAAAAGCTTCTGAAATTATCGAACGTAAAGGTTTGAGCCAGATTTCTGATGAAGGCGCTATTAAATCAATCGTTGAAAAGGTTATCAGTGCTCATCCAAACGAAGTCGAAGCATACAAAAACGGTAAAAACAATCTGCTAGGTTTCTTTGTTGGTCAGGTTATGAAGGAAACTAAAGGTAGAGCTAATCCTAAGACTGTTAACGAACTTGTTAGACAGATTCTTGAAGGTTAGGTTTTAAGATTATACGAGTACGAGGCGGGAAGTTAAAAACTTCCCGCCTCGTCTTTTTGTCAAGATGTTTTTGTCATGCAGAAATAAATCCAAATTGATGGTGCGGTAAATCGAAGATTTACCGCACCCTACTAATTTCGTGCGTCGTCCGTACGTAAATTCACCTACTC
>CAKVMU010000106.1 GCA_934773085.1 uncultured Candidatus Melainabacteria bacterium | reverse complement strand
ACCTATTACCGTTACGACTTTTATATCAGTATCCTTTAGATACTGTTTAGCAAATTTTACATTGCAAGGATTAACACAAACTCCTAAGAAATTATATTCACGAGCTTCCTTCAAAAGCTTTGTCACTTCTTCTGTTGTTGCATCCTGTTTTAAAAGAGTGTGTTCAATGTATTTATTTAATTCCATAACCTATCTCCCTATAAAAAATATAAACGTGAAAATGCCCATTAGCAGACAATAGTAACCGAATATTCCCAATGAAAATTTTGATACAAATTTCAGAAAATATTTAATACACAAATAACCAACAATACCGGAAACAATTGTTCCAACAATTATTGCAGTCCAGTTGTAGCCCATAACTTCATGAAAATCAAGTTTCACCAACGGATAAACCATTGATGCACCCAGAATTATCGGAATAGATAGCAAGAAAGAATATCTCGCAGCTTCTTCTCTGCTTACTCCTGATAAAAGCCCTGTTGCAATAGTTAAACCGGAACGGGAAAATCCCGGAAGCGCCGCCAAACCTTGCGCAATCGCAATCAATATTGAATTTTTCATATTAACTGCAATTTTTTCAGGGTGTTTTTTGCTCCAATATTCACTAAACAGCAATAACGCACCAGTGAAAAGTAGCAGCAAACCAACAATTGCCGGTTTAAATACCAACGCACCGGCAACCTCGTTCAGCGGGAATGCAATAATCACAGTTATCACTGTGCCCAAAACGATGTAAATACCGGTTTTAAAATCTTTTGATGAAAAATCCTTTGTTTTTAAACCAAAATACAATGCCTTGATAATCTCCCAAATTTCTTTTCTGAAGAAAATCAAAACCGCAATCAAAGTCCCTAAATGAAGCATTATATCAAGAAAAATCTCTTGATTTGATTCTTCTAAAATCTCAATACCCTTAAAAACTTTATAAAAGTTTGAAGTAAAAACAAGGTGCGCAGAGCTTGAAATAGGCAAAAATTCGCTCAGCCCCTGAATTATCCCCATCAATATCGTTTGTATTAAATCCATTATGCCTCCTCGTAATAAGAAGCACAAGATGTCGGAGTCTCCCACACGGAAATCTTACTGATAAGTGGGATTCTTTCTTTCAATTTTGTATAAATAAATCTTGAAATCATTTCACTTGAAGGACTTTGCCCTTCAAAATAAGGCAATTCATTAATATCTTTGTGATCAAGTAAATCCAAAACAGCCTTCATTTCTCGTTTCAGAACTTTATAATCAATCAAAATATTACTTTTATCCAGTTTATCCCCTTTTACGTACGCTTCTACTAGCCAGTTATGACCGTGCTGGTTTTCGCATTCACCATCGTAATTCAAAAGGTGGTGCGCAGCCGCAAAATACATCTGGGCTTTCAATTCAAACATGTTCTCCCCCTTTAAGTTTGGTTAATTTATTCTCCGCAAATCTCACCAAGTTTACGCATAATCTTGTCTGTAATAACTTTAATGTACTCTTTATCAACCATACCGTTGATAATACAGTCAGAAATTTGATATGTTGGTCTGATGTACTGTTGTGCAGTTTCGTTTACATTTTTAAACTGCAAATCAGCCGCTTCTCCAGTTTTTCCACGTGATACAGCTCGTTTATACCAACGTTCTTTAATAACATCAATTGGCGTATATACGTAAACTTTTACATCCATAATGTCACGAACTTCTTCGTTCAAAACATACAACCCCTCTGTAAGTATAACTTTTGCTGGTTTCTTAACCTCACCGTCCGGATCTGAAACACAAGTTACAAAATCATATTTTGGAGAAACAATTGTTTCACCTTTTTTTAGACCTATAAGGTGTTCTCTCATCAACGACAAGTCAATAACATCAGGTGTATCAAAGCTAAAACCGGTTTTGAACAAAGCATCATAACTTCCGGCTTCTAATAATTCTTTTGAAGTATCTTTGTAATAATCATCTTGGCGAATAACAGTATAGATACCCTCTTTTTTCTCCCGAACAACCGCATCAATAGTATTATCAACGAAAACAGTCTTTCCTGATGCACTTTCACCGGTTATACCAATAAGAAAAGTTTTCTTTTTTTCTTGAACAACTTTGCGTGCGATGTTCAGAATAAAATCATCTGCAACTTTCAAAAACAACGGTTGCTCTTGTTTTTTATCCTCTTCAAGTATCTCTTTCAATGCATCTACAATTGTGGTTATAAGCTCCATATCAAGTCTGCTTGAATAGAAATTGTAATTCGTCAGTTCAAAAGTGTCCATCATGATTTCATCCTTAATTCGTCATGAACATTGTATAGTAAAACATGAAAAAATGCTCGTCTGTGAGAGCATTTTGTAAAAAAAGTTTACTATTACGATTTATATTTTTATAGCGAAAATTCATTGAGCGCAAAGTGAGCAGGGTGCACACACTTGCATTCGCTAAGAAACACTCACAGGGGAAAACATGATTTGGCTAGTAAGATGCTGAAACAAGTTCAGCATGACATTTTTATAGTGGGAGCGCTACTTAATATTTACCCCATCTTCCGCTGTGAGAGGGAAAGAGGGTTTCGAAATTATTTCTTGAACCCGATTTTAGTTGGTCCCTTATCGCCCGTTTTTAACTCTTTCAAAGCTTTTTCAAAATCAGCTTCAGTCATATAGAGATAATCCAACATTTGTGGTGAAAAACGGTTTTCTTCCATGCTCTTGTAAATGCCGGTTCTTTCAAGCGCATTTGAATATGCTCTTTTTACGACATCCGCAATCTCAGCACCTGTCATCTTTTTATCAAACATATTTTGAGCAAGTTTTTCCATATCCAGATTCTTGTCTACCGGTTTTCCTTTTGTATGGATTTTCAAAATCTGTTTTGTACCATCCAAGTTTGGAGCATTGACTTCCAATTGTAGGCCAAAACGTCCGGAACGTAATATTGCCGGATCGATTGCATCCTTTCTGTTTGTTGATGCTATTACAAAAACATTGTCTTTTCTTTTTTCTATATCACTCATCAAAGAAAGCAATTGATTCAACAATTTGTCTCCATAAACATCAGAACTACCTCTTGATTTAGCCAATGCGTCAAATTCGTCAAAATAAATAATACTTGGCTGAGCTTCTACCGCCCTTTCAAACAATTCTCTGCAATTTTTTTCTGACTCACCAACAAATTTAGCACTCAAATCCGTTGCACATAACTCAAAAGCAGATGCACCGGCTTCGGCAACCAAAGCCTTTGCCAAAAGAGATTTTCCTGTTCCAGGAGGGCCTGATAAAATCACCCCACGGTTAAGCATAAAGTTTTCAAAAACTTCCGGATATTTCATAGGATATAAAACATTCTTTTTTAAAATATCAATATTTTCATCCTGTCCACCTACCGTAGCAAAAGATATGTTGTTTGCTTTTTTCTTTTGTTCCGGTTGAAAAATTTCTGTCAAAACCTTTTCGTTATGCGTTTTAAGACATTGTCTAGCCTCTTTATCATAGTCATAAATTTTTAGAAACATTGATGAATATTGTTCCAAATCAAAATCGGTTTCCGGTTCATCCTTTATTTCCTGCCAACGACCGGACATTTTGACATGTTGACCGTTAAATATAGTTGCGACTTGGTCTGGTTGCACAAAATCAAACCCATCAACAATTATTGCACCTTGACCCAAATTCCACATTCTCTTTGCAGACAAATCACTGGTAAACATTACCGTTTCACGCATTTTTGGAACTTGTAAAAACAATAATCTTGTAACAGGAAGCAATATACTGTCTATTGACTGTTTAATAACATTTGCAGCTTTATTAATATCAGCTGCAACAAACAATCTGTCCAATGGTTGCATTTTCTTAAAAGCCACTGCCAGTTTATCATCCAACGGTGTGTCCATAACTTTTTTTACCATATCCGGACCGGCCGCTTTAAATATTGGACGATACGCAAATGATGGTAATGTCATATTATTCTCAGTTGCTTTCGGGGTTTCCGGCTGTGTTTTTACGGTTTTCAAACCATAGTTACTATTGTAACCTTGTATTGCATTTATCTTCAACGATACACCTCTTTTGTCATTAATGGGAAAATTGTGTAATAAAATAATACGCTCACAAATGCTTAATTACAACACAAAAGAATGAATCAATTACAAAACTTAATATTATTTTCCATTTTCTTCATGTTAAGATTCTTTACAAATAATATGCTGTACGGTATTTATTAGGCAATTTTTCTTACAAACATGACTTTATATTAATAGTTAGGTTTATTTAAGGTAGGTTATTGTGACACAGATTAATCCAAATATTAATAATCCATATATAGCTCAACAGCCAATTTACAGGGCTGATGCAATAGCAATAAATCCGCAAAATCAACAAACACAACAAGTTCAATTGCCGGATATTTACTATTACCCGACTACAGCAGAAGAACCACAAGGAATTAAAGAAGCTATTAAAAAAGCTGATATGATGCAATTGGTTACACCTTGGATTGAAAATCCAATCATCACAGGGCTTACCACTCTTGGCGTTTTCAAAGGTTTTGATTATTTAAGTAAAAACTTTGGCGGAGAGTACAATACCAGTTTGGTAGGCAAAGCCGCAAACTGGGGAGACAGAGTTGCGGGTTCAAAATTTGTACAAAGCGATAAATCTCAAAGAGTAATCAAATCAGCACAAAATATTTGGAGCAAAACCAAAAATTTCGCAAATAACAACCGTGTATTGTCTGCAGTCTTCAATACTCCGGCACGACCTGATTGGGACATGCCACGTTCTGAAATGCAATCAATGCAAGCACGTAATGTTCAAGATTTCAAAGAATTTGCATCAAAAATCGGTCTCGGCAACGAAGGCAAGATGAAACTTGTAAACCTTGGTATTGATAAAAACGAAACAGAAGCAACATTAAAGTTCTTTAATGTTCAGAAATTATCAGGTGTTTCTGATGAAAAAATTACAAACTTTGTAAGACTAAAAAGATTAGGACTCAATGACAGCGCAATTAAAAGTTGTGTGGATGACAGCGCAAAGGTTGAAGCGGAAATCCTTAAAGCAATGAAATTGAGCAAAGCTGAGTTCGATGAAATCATGAAAGACACTACCGGCAAAACCGCTAAAAAATTAGAAGCTGCATTAGCAAATGCTCAGGGCAAGCTAAAAGCAAGCGGTGGCAATATCAAATGGTTAGGCAAATTCCAGCCGTTAAGCAGAACAATGACCGGTGAACAATACTTCAACAGACTTCACAGCATTTCTTCTGCAAAATCAAGTTTAGGCAGAATGAGTGCAAAATCTATGCAAATTCTACACAAAATGGCAACATTTGGTGGTGGTAAACTTGGTCTTTTATTATTTATGATTCCATCAATCATAAATACTATCAAAAATACTCAAAAAGCTGATAAAGATTCAAAAGTCGGAACCATAGCAAACGGTTTATTAACAGCTACAACTTGGGTTGTAACATTCCCTCTCGGGGTTAAAGCTTTATTCCACCTTGCTGGTTTAAAAAATATCGGAAACTCAAAAGAGAATATCGCTAAGATAAGAGAAATCACAGATACTTTCAATAATTCCGCAAAATCAAATAAATTCGCAACCAAAGCAGAATTTGACACAGCAAGAAAAGCAGCACAGGATGCTATCAAAGCACTAAAACCAAAAGATGGCAATTTGTTAGAAAAACTCTTAAGAAAAGCCGGTTCATTCCTTGATATCGGTAATGGAAACCTTGCCGGACGTAACATTTTCCAAAAACTCCCTAACTTTGGTAAAAACGTAATCGGTGTTCCTATGAGATTTTTGTTAGGCATGATGGTATTCGTTCCTTTCTTTGACAAAATCATTGAAAAATGTTCTACCGCAATATTCGGCAAACATTATGACGAAATGAAAGAAGAAGAATACAAAGACAACAAGAAAAAACAAAAAGAATTCACTAAGCAAGATTTGCAAAACAGAATGTTGGAAGTTCAGGCAGCTAAACTAAACGCACAAAACAATGTAGCTCCAATTGAACAACCGCAAGCAATCGAGCAGAATGCACCTGTAATTCCGCAAGAAGTTCAAGCTACAGCTCCTAAGGCTGAACAAACAGCTGACTCATACAATTACATTCCGAACCCGAATCCGGCGATAAATCATTTCGAAACAGTTAAAAGAGATAACTACACTTACATGCCGTCTCAGGAAAATGTTTTGAACCCACATAACGGTATTCAGCCGAGCAAGTAT
>CAKVMU010000105.1 GCA_934773085.1 uncultured Candidatus Melainabacteria bacterium | reverse complement strand
GGAGTTGTATGCCTGTTTTTATTATCTTTTTGTGGAGCAACTTTATTAGCTACAGGCGGTGCAAAAAATGCATCTCCTGTGAAATCGGATGCTTCCGTGAAAGAATAATCCGCTTTTGCAGAAGCAGCCGTGATTAAAGTAGATATTAATAATATTGCAAGTCTTTTTTTCAAAATAATTGTCCTATATATAATTTAAAGGATTGTTCGGTTGTCCGTTTACTCTAACTTCAAAGTGACAGTGAGGACCGGTGCTGTATCCGGTTGTTCCTTCATAACCGAGTACCTGTCCTTTTGTTACTCTTTGACCGTTAGCAACAGCTGTTGAGTTCATGTGAGCATACAAAGTCGTAATAGGTTTTCCGTTTACAATGCCATGTTCAACAATTACAACCTTTCCGTATCCACCGTACCAGCCGGAATAAATTACTTTTCCGGAATTTGAAGCTCTGATTGCTCCAAGGTTTGGCCCGCCGATATCAACTCCTGAATGGAATGAGCTTGTGTTAAATATCGGGTGCTTTCTCCATCCAAAAGGTGATGTTATTCTTCCGGCGATAGGTTTTACAAAACCGGAAGCTACTTGTACATGTGAATCTTTGGTTGTTTTGTTGATGTAAGAACTCAAACTTGCAGATTGCTTAGCCAGTTCTCTTTCTGCCTTCTGGTAAGCAACTCTGTCGGTTCTTAGTTTATTAATCATGTTTTCGTTCTTTTTGATAGCACGCTGAATGTACTCTTGTTGAGAGTTTATTGATGCAACAGAGCGTTCAAGATTTCTTTTCTTGGCTTCAATGTTATATTTCAAAGTTGCAATTTCCTGAGCTTTGCTTTTTGCAGCAGCCATTCTGTTGTAATCTTCTTTTAACAAAAGCTTTTGATAGTAAAGTCTGTCTACCAGCATGTTGATGTCTTCTGAACTCAAGAGTACTTCAAAGAACGCTTTTCTCTGTAATTTAAACACGCTTCTGACATGAACTGATAATATGTAATTGAGGTTGTTATATTCTCTGGATGCATCGTTAAGACGAGCTTCTAAACCATAGAGTTCTTTTTGAGCACTCAAAATTTGTGTCTTTGAATTTGTTAAATTGTTGGTCGCTGTTTCAAGCTTCTGCTGGTTTTTATAAAGCTTGTTAGTTTCAATATTTTCCAGAATTCTTAATTTTTTAATCTTTTCTCTGGTTTGCTTCTTTTGGGTTTCTATATCATGTGCTGCATACGAAGTTAAACACCCAACGGTGTTTAAAACGATAGCTAAAAATATTAAAACATTTAATATTTTTTTTAAATTCACACCTATCCCCCCAGACTAGGAAGTATCAGGAGCAGCCCCATACCTACAGTCCATAGGATAAACGATACTGTAATTAACCCGACTATCATTTTTTTGTGCTGTCTAAAAAAATCCATCTCAACCTCTTACCAATATCATAATATAAAAAAAGACACAGAGCAATTTTTTGTAAAGAAAAGTAATTATTATATTAATTAATGCGAAAAAACGTTCTCACTTAATAGTTTTTGACGATACTTTGCATTTTAAAAATGTCGATGGGGGGACTGTCTTGCTGCGCTCGCAATAAACATGTCTACGGTTGATTGCTTCATAATTCCAATTGTTTGCAATCAAGCCTTCGCACTCTGCTCGCTTGCGCTGAACCCCAGAAAAGGTGTTCTCGTCCATACCCATGTGAACTATAAAGCAGATTTGGAGACAAGCTCCGATCTGCTTTATGGTGTCGCTAAGGTGCCACAACAGGAACCCTACGACAGGAAAATCTTACAACAATTAACCAACGAATGCAATATTTATTGCAAATTGGTTTTGCTCTTAAAATTGGATACACAAACATATTATATTATTAGAATAATTCTAGACTTAGAAGAGTTTTAAAATAATGTTGTTATTTGTTTAGTAAATTGTTTAAAGGTTTATCAAAACCTAGTGTAGAAAGTATTCCTGCAAAAAACATTAAAACAGAATTTGGCTTACTTTCTTTGGTGACAGGCGGCAAGTTTTGTATCAATTTTTTATTGGCTAATACGACCTTTTCATCAACTCTTTTACAACCAGCAATGAACAATTTAATAGAACCTGGCATACCTTTTTTTACACGAACAAATTTATTATCAATACATTTTACATTTACGTATCCATTAAAACTTGTTGAATTTGATTGTGATAATTTATTAATTTGCATAATACACACTCATTTTGTACTTATATAAAAATCGCTAAAAATATAATTTGCTAAATGTTTAAAAATGGTGTCGATGGGGGGACTGTCTTGCTGCGCTCGCAATAAACGTGTCTACGGTTGATTGCTTCATAATTTCCAATTATTTGCAATCAAACCTTCGCACTCTGCTCGCTTGCGCTTAAACCCAGACCGAACTTCGTTCGGTGGGGTTCTGCGCCCCTCGCACAAACACTTTATTACTTCGTAAATAATGTCGATGGGGGGACTTGAACCCCCAAGGATTTCTCCACACGCCCCTCAAACGTGCGCGTATACCGATTCCGCCACATCGACATGTATTAAGTTATCAAAGATTTTGTCTCAGTGGCAGAATCGGTATTGATTCTTGTATACGTCTCGCCGAACTTCGTTCGGACTCGCCTGCCTCCACCAAAACCTGACATTTAGTCAGCTTTTGTCGGAGTCCTTGTCTCGCCTTACCTCAATTGAGTCCGCTCCGCTCCTGCAAAACCCGATATACAATCAGTTTTTGTCGGAGTCCTTGCCACATCGACATATTAAATTGTCAAGTCCCCTAGGACAGCTCTTATTCTAACATAAAAATTTTTTTGTTACAAATTTTGTATTAAATGTTGACATGAAATTGATTTTGATAAAAAATTAATCGTGTGAATAGTCGTGTTTAAGGGCAAACTTATCCCACAGATATATTTCCCTGTTTATGAAAAAGGCGGTTTTTAATGAAAGTTTCTCAAGTATCACAAGTTTCTGCTCAAGATTGCAGACCAAGACGTAATTTGTTTATCAAATACAGCAACAGCTTTATGTCTGTTCCGGAAAATGAAAACCCTTTTGCAAGAGCCAATTCTGCAAATCCAGATGTTGAAGTAGAGAAACCTAAAAAACTTGGTATTGAAAACTTGCAGGAATTCACAATTTTCCCTAAAGAAGTTGTTGATGGCAAGACTGTTATAACTGCATAATTAAGATATATATTGGGAGCTATGAATATGATTTTAAAAATTTTTAGAATGGAACATAATAAATTTGTGCCTGAATACAAAACAGAGGGTGCTGCAGGCATGGACTTATGTGCGGCTATTTCAGAAGGCATTACATTGCAGCCGCTTGAAAGAAAATTAATACCAACAGGTTTAAAAATAGAATTAGAACACGGTTATGAAGCACAAATTCGACCTCGTTCAGGATTGTCAATTAAACACGGTATAAGTCTCATAAACTGTGTTGGAACAATAGATGAAGATTACAGAGGTGAAGTTTGCGTACCGGTTGTAAATCTTTCTAATGAGGCTTACACAATTCAACCGGATGAAAGAATTGCTCAAATGGTAATTGCAAAAGTTGAACAAGCGAATATTGAAGTCGTTACCGAATTGTCTGAAACGGCAAGAGGTGAAGGCGGTTTTGGCTCTACTGGCAAAGTATAAAAATCTTTCAGAATATATGTACTTTTGTATCTAAACTCCCATGATACTTGACGTTCGCAGAAAAAAAGTATAAAATAAGTGGACGGCACTGTAAAGTGTCGAGGTTTATTAAATATTTAGGAGAACTAGTGATGTACCAAGACGAAACGCTTATTTGTGAAGACTGTGGCAAAGAGTTTGTTTTTACAGCCGGAGAACAAGAATTCTATGCGGAAAAAGGTTTATCAAATAAGCCGAAAAGATGCCCGGAATGCAGAAAATTAAAAAAACAACAGCACAGAGGAAAGAAAAGAATGTACGATGCAGTATGTGCTAAGTGCGGTGTGCAGACACAAGTTCCTTTTAATCCGACTCAAGGCAGAGATGTTCTGTGTAAAGAATGTTTTGAAGCGTCAAAACACGAAGAGTAAGGAAATAAAAATGTTAAGGCGGGATTCAATCCCGCCTTATTTTATGATTTGATATTTCTCTTTTAATTTCTTTATCCGTTCGTTAGAAGCGAAAACTTTTGATTTAAGATTGTCGTCTCTTTCAACCACTTTTACCAACTCATTGATGATTTCAATGGTTTGTTTGTCCGAATCCCGATAAATAAACATATCCACTCCGGCTTGAATTGCCATAATGCAAGCTTCGACTCCACCAAAGTCTTGCACGCCTTTCATAACCATATCGTCAGTTATAATTACTCTGTCATAGCCTAAATCTTTTCTTAAATATTTGATAGCGTTTTTGCTTAAAGAGGCCGGAATTACATCCTCGTCAAAACAAGTGCAATGCAGGTGCGCTGCCATTATCATATCAATTCCGTCTGAGATTGCAGCTTTAAATGGTTTGATATGGATTTTTTCCATCTCATCCATCGGAAGTTTTATTTCCGGAAGGGTCAGATGACTGTCTTTATCTGCATCACCGTGTCCAGGATAGTGTTTTATGCAAGGAATTACGTTAAACTTTTTAGACATATCTGAGAAGATTTTAACTCCTTTTATCACGTCGTCGGTTTTATCAGAGAAAGAGCGAACTCCAATAATCGGATTGTTCGGGTTTGTGTTTACATCTGCACAAGGTGCAAAGTTAAGATTAATACCCCAATCTCTGAGTTCTCTGGATATTTCGGCTGATTGGTGTGATAAGAAATCTACTCCTTTGTTGTAAGCTTCTCTTGCAGAGAGTCTTTTTGGACGAATATTTTCAGTTCTTTCAACTCTGCCACCTTCTTGGTCAATCGATAGGAATGGTGGAGTTACGGATTTTGATTTTATCTCAGCAATTTTTTCTGTAAATATTTTTTCAGACGGGATGTCTTTGGTGAAAAAGATTACTCCGCCAAGATTTTTGGCAAGAGCTTCATCCAACATTTCTCCGCATCCGAGAATGAACATTTGGTATACAAGTTTTTCCATAGAACAATCATACATTTAATTGATGAGAAAAATCAACTTTTTTATATAATTGGGGTATAATATAATTGCGGTAAGTAGTGGAGTAGATAATGAAGAAGTTTTTTATATTTTTATTGACCGGAATCTTTTTATTGTCAGCAATATGTTCTGATGTATCAGCAGCGAAAAAATCTTCAAAACTTTCGAAAGAAGTTGTTCAGCAGATGTCGGACGATATTGATAATATTACGAAAAAGATTTATGCAAGAGCGTTGTTGTCACCTCAGGATAATGAAACTCTGATTGGCATAAAAATTAAACTGGATAACCAAATGCTGGTGTCATCTGCGACAGAACTTGCTCCGCTTTATTACAAAGCAGGAAATGTTTATAAGTTGCGTGAGATGAAACCGGAAGCGATTGAGTGTTATCAAACAATTTTAGAGAATTTTTCTGATACAGCGTTAGCTCCAAAGGCACGAGCAGCACTTGAGCAACTTGGAGTTACTGTGACAACGCCTGTGGTAACAGAAGATAGTTCAGAAGAAGATATTTAAGTAAAAAAAAAGAGGAGTTTGTTGACTCCTCTTTTTTTTATATGTTTTTTAATATTACTTTGTAGTTTGAATAAACAAGCTAATCAAATCATTCAAAGCAGAGTATTGTTTTTGGTAGCTTTGAGATTGCTTTTCAAGAGTCAAAATTTGTTTCTTGTATTCTTGAATAGAGCCTTGGCATTCTCTTGCAGAGACCTTTAAGCTTTCCTGTACTTGTTGAGCATCTTGCAAAACACTTTTCATAGAAATACCAAGAGCTTCCATTGTTTGTTTAATGATTTGAGCTCCGGTGTGTCTTGATACTCCGCTCGGAAGTTGTGAAATAAGTTTTTTCAAAACAGCTATGTTTGCAGGCATTTCAAAACTATCCATCGGATTTTCCATTACGGAAGGTTGAATTTGCGGTTCTGCAAAGATAGAAGGTTTTTCTTCTTCTTCCACATCATCAAAGAAGTTGCTTACCGGTTTTTCCGGTTCAGCAAAGAAATCTTCTTTTGGTTCAATACTTGTTAATTCAGGGGTTTCATCAAAATTCACTGAATTATTTTCATCAGAAATATCAATACTCTCTGCCTGTTTTTTCAAGGCTTCGACAATTTTTTTACCAACGCTTTCGTTATTCATGGTATACTCCCTCACATATTTTA
>CAKVMU010000104.1 GCA_934773085.1 uncultured Candidatus Melainabacteria bacterium | reverse complement strand
GATTCGCTCAGCATTTTGCGCCGCTGACAAAGAGAATTCTCTTATAATGTCAGCCGACTATTCTCAAATTGAATTAAGATTGCTTGCTCACGTTTCCGGAGACGAGAACCTTATCCACGCATTCAAATCCGGTGAAGATGTGCATACAATGACTGCTTCAAAAGTTTTTGGAGTAGACTTAAAAGATGTTACAAAAGATATGCGCAGAAAAGCAAAAGCCGTAAACTTCGGCATCGTTTACGGTCAATCAAAATACGGTTTAGCTAAAAGCATCGGAATCTCAAACGCTGAAGCCCAAGAATTCATTGATAAATACTTTGAACACTATCCTAAAGTCAAAGAATATATGACAAACGAAGTTCAATTTGTAAACGAGCACGGCTATGTAGAAACTATGTTTGGCAGAAAACGTTACCTTGCCTCCGAACTTGCAAGTCCTAATTACCAAATTCGTGAATTTGCTCAAAGAGCTGCGATAAATCAGCCACTTCAAGGCTCTGCAGCTGACCTTATAAAAATGGCAATGATTGAAGTTGAAAAAAGGCTTGAAGAAAAAAGACTCAAAACAAAGATGATTATGCAGGTTCACGACGAACTCGTTTTTGAAGTTCCGAAAGAAGAGCTTGAAACTGTCAAAGCTCTTGTACTTGATGCAATGGAACTTAATCAGCCTCTAAAAGTGCCTCTGGAACTCGATATTAATTGTGGTACCAGTTGGCGTGAAGGATAGGGGTAGGGGTAAATATACTGAATTAGAACACAACTCCCAGTTCACTGAAATGAAAAGAAATAAAACTTTACAATAAAGACAATTTTTCAACAAAAATTGTCTTTATTATTATGTGTAGTTTATATTCAGGAAGGATTAAAAATGACAGCTATTAACCCTAATTTCAAAGGCACTTATGTTATGCCAAAAGCAGATCTTCAAAAAAAAGATGACAAAGGTTTGAAAGAGATTGGCGAACAAACCGCAAAGTTAGTTCTTCAAGGCGGTAAAATCATGCAAACAGACAACGATGTCGTAGTCACTGTTCCATTCGAAAAGGAACAAGAATACGAAGCTATCCTTGCAAAATACAATATTCAAGCAAATAAAACTAATTAAGCTTAACGAACAGAATTGATTACATTATCGCAAATATTTGTTTGCGGAACATAGTCATACCCATCTACTGATGCTTTATTTATCAGATTAGAACGTTTTTTACGGAATAACATATCAATAAAAGCTTCAAGACGTGTAATAAAGCCGGCTTCGCCTGTATGCTCATCAATTGTCAGTGACAAAATTGGCTTGTTAAACTCTTTTGCTTTTCTCGTAATTCTTTCTATCATCAAAGAATCCGGACCGCAACCGAAAGCATTCAAGGTAATAATTCCGTCTATTTTGTTATCCTTTAAGTAATGACCTGCTGTACCGGTCATTTCGTATTCATTTGCCCAATAACGGTGCTGTCCGAGAGAAACAATTCCCTCTTCCATCTGTTCATCCGTTAATTGAAGAGAAGTGAATACCTTAACGTCCATTTTTTCAAGCTTTTCAAATATCTTCATACAAGCTCTGTCGTCGTAAATATTGTATCCGTGTGATACCAATGCAACATTTATCGGCGCAGAATCTGTTGATTCCTCTATCAAAACTTTGCCGCTCAAAGCATAGTGAAGAGCCTTTTTATAGCTCATTCCGGAACGTGCCATAACCATAAAATTGTTATAAACTTTCCATCCCTGTTTGGAAGCCTTTTTTATTTCATCCATATTTGTAATTCCAAACGGTCTTACGGCTTCTTCCAAGAATGTATACAAACCTTGATTTTTGGCAGATTTATCCAACGTGGCTTCAATAAGTCTAAAATCACCCTTTACAACATTTCTAACCAAATCCGGCAACCCTCTGATTTTTGAGCAGTTATATATCTTTGGAGCAACTGACTGCAAAGATGGAACAAAAATATTTTTAACCCCTTTCTTAAGCAGATTAAGAATATGTCCCAAATAAATTTTTATTGGCAAACATGTCTCAGTTACAACTAATGCAGAACCTTCAGACATCGTTTGTTTTGTTGTAGGGTCAGATAATACAATCTTAAATCCCAAACTTGTAAAAAAACCGTACCAAAACGGATAATTGTTATAAAAAGACATTCCTCTAGGAATACCTATAATCAAATCACTTACATTTTCAGCTGCCATTTAATATTTCCTTAAAAATCGATTTTTACAAACATTATGATAGCGCAAAGTATTGTTTTTGTCCACAATTTACACATTGTGATATAATCAAGGAATGAAAATATTGGGAATCGACCCCGGAATGGCAATCGTCGGTTATGGGATGATTAACGTAGAGGGTGATAACATAGAATTAATAACTTCCGGTTCAATCCAGACAGACAAAAATTTGGATGATTCAAAACGTCTGCTTGAAATATATAACGATTTGTCCCTCATTGTCGACAAATATAAACCCGACTGCGCTTCCGTCGAACAACTGTTCTTCTTTAAAAATCAAAAAACAATTATTCCGGTTGCCGAAGCTCGTGGAGTAATATTGACCGTCCTTGAAAAATTCGGTATCCCAACATACAGTTACACCCCAATGGAAGTAAAACAAGTCCTAACCGGTTATGGTCGTGCTGATAAAAAAGAAGTAGACAGAATGGTTCACCTAACTCTGCAAACAGACAAACTCCCAAAACTCGATGACACAGTCGATGCAATTGCGATTGCAATATGCCACTCCCGGGGGTAAAGAGGTAAATATATTTGGTTGGTTGTAACTACTAACAGAACATTATTGAAAATTGTGTCATCCTGAATTTATTTCAGGATCTTACTCATATCGAGTTGAACCATTGTAGGGTGCGGTAAATCTTCGATTTACCGCACCAAAAATTTCGTTTGCAAGGTAAAAGAAAAAGAAATGAGAAATTATACCCTACTCAAAAGATTTAATAATCTTGTAAATTATTTCGATTTTCTCCCTGTCTTTAATCTTCTTTATAGAATCAATTATTTCGTTTTCTAAATCTTCTCGTGGTTGCAAGTAGTTTATCATAAATAACTCTTGCGGGGTAACATTTAACGTCTTTAAAATTTTTTCTAAAGTATCTGCCGTAAAGAAATTCTTGCCAATTTCTATACAGCAAAGTGTCCTTGTCGCAATGCCAATAGCTTCAGCAAACTGTTCTTGAGAATAACCTCTGGTTTGTCTAAGATATTTAATTCTTGCTCCAATTTGTTTTTTGATATCCATATCATAAATTTTATATTTAATCATCAATTTTATACAGAACGCTTAGTATAAATTTTTTGTATTATTATGATTTTTAATATCAATTTATTAAGTTTTGTAAAGCACCATGTACATTATCAATACTGATTTTCAAAAAAAGTTGATATTTTATATCAACAATTTTAGCAATTTTTTTAAACACTGGGTTTTTATAAATACATAACACGAGGAAATCGATTTCAACACACAACGAGGATATTAACAGAAGTATAAAGAAATTTGTTAAGTAAAAATCAGTTAATAGTTAATAGTTAATAGGGAAAAAGGAGAAAATTTATGAACATTTCAAGAATCGCAGCAAAATTGGCACAATTAGAAGGAACATCAGCTAAAATCAAACTTGGTGAAAAACAAATTAAGAAACTGGCTGAAAATAGTAAACCTGGCATTACAGAAGCACTGCAAAAAGCTTTGAACAAATACCCAAATGCTCAAGCCGAAGTCGCTTACAAGGTATCTCAACAAGGTTTTGCAGTTGGCGCAGTTGAGATTAAAAACGGAAAAGAAGTCTTAGGACGTGGCGCTGCATCAATTACCGGATTTGGAACTGAAACTCCGATTGCAAAAATGCGAGTCAATCTAGGTAAAAATGGCGATGTTTATAGCCAATGTAGTTATTTAGACCTTGGTAAAACACCTAAACTTGAAGACATAGAATCTGCTGTGTCAATGAAAAAGGGCATTATTACTGCAGAATCCAAACTAGGTGATTTTGCAAGCGGATATCAAAGATTAGATGCAAAAAAACTCCTAGAATTCTTTGGAGTAGAAAAAGCCGGTTCGGAAATAATTGAGGAAGGTAATAACTTTATCAAAAAAATTGTAAAAGAATTAAGAAAAACTGTTTCAGGCAAAAAAGCCACTCCTGCCGGTTTGAATCTACATCTTAAAAAGGTACCAAAAGATTTGGAAAACCTTAAATTTAAAGATTCAAAAGATATTGAGAAAATGATAAAAGATTGGAAAACTCATACAGATTTTAGCTCTCTTGATTATAAGAAGGTACCAATAAATCTTGAACTTGCTGGCGAAGCCGGCACTGGCAAGCAAAGTGTATCATCAGTATTGAATCGCTGTCTTCATGCAGATGTCAAACCGTTAAACAAGGAGGCAATCAAACAGTTTAATGAAACCATGAAGAAGGCACAAGAAGATTTAAAAACTATTGAATTTAAAAAACCAACAGATTTGGAAATTCTGGAATCTCCTGTAAAGAAAAACTTTTTAAAGGGACTGGAAGATATTTAGGAAAATATTATATAAAAAAGTCGCACTTTGGAAAATCCAAAGTGCGACTTCATAGTTATCTATTCGAGATTAATTAGTCATCAGCGTGACCAGCTGTTCCTAATACGTCTCTCATTTTGTGCATAACCATTTCTTTAACGGCTGTTCTGCCTGGTCCCATGTATTCACGTGGGTCGAATTTTTCAGGGTGTTCTACAAAGAATTCTCTGATTGTAGAAGTCATTGCCAATCTCAAGTCTGTATCAATATTGATTTTAGCAACACCGTGTTTTGAAGCATAGTTAAGCATTTCTTCTGGAACACCTTGTGCATCAGGAAGGTTACCGCCGTATTTATTACATTTAGCAACAAATTCTTTTGGAACTGATGATGAACCGTGAAGAACGATTGGGTAATCACCAAATCCAGCTTCTTTAAGAGCAGCTTTAATTTCAGCCAATCTTTCAAAGTCTAATTTAGCTTCACCTTTGAATTTGTAAGCACCGTGAGAAGTACCAATAGCGATTGCTAATGAATCACAACCTGTTTGTTTAACAAATTCAACTGCTTCGTGAACGTTAGTATATTTAGCATCTTTGTCAGAAACTTTAACGTCATCTTCAACACCAGCAAGTTTACCAAGTTCAGCTTCAACTGAAACTCCTCTTTCGTGAGCGTATTCAACAACTTTCTTAGTTACTGCAACGTTTTCTTCGAATGGGAATCTTGAACCATCAATCATAACTGATGAGAAACCGCCATCGATACAAGCTTTACAAATTTCGAAATCTGCACCGTGATCCAAGTGAAGTGCGATAGGGACTGTTGTTGTAGCCAATGCAGCTTCAACCAACTTAATCAAATATGTTTGGTTAGCATATTTTCTTGCACCTGCTGAAACTTGCAAAATGATTGGTGAACGAGTTTCTTCAGCTGCTTCTGCAATACCTTGCAAAATTTCCATGTTGTTAACGTTGTAAGCACCAATTGCGTAACCGCCAGCGAGTGCTTTTTTGAACATCTCTTGTGTTCCGACTAATTTTCTTTCACTCATGTGAGTTCTCCTTCTTTGTATCCTTAGGGATTTATAATTCCCTCTTTACCCCTTTAAAATATTACAAAAACAAGTAAAATTCAAGATTTGTATTTATATGTCAATATGAGTTGAGCACCACGCTGAATGATTGTGTATACTTTCCATTGATTCGCATTCTACATCAAAAGAATCAATCACATCCCAGTTTCTGAACATCAACACAACATCTCTCAAGACATCTTCCACAAATTTAGGATTATCATAAGCATGCTCTGTTACATATTTTTCATCTTCCCGTTTCAGCAAAGGATACAATTCTGATGAAGCACATTGTTCAACTTTTGCGATAATATCTTCTATCCAAACATGTTCGTCCTCTGGATAAGTGACTTTTACTGAGACTATCGCCCTTTGGTTATGAGCTCCATACTCAGATATTTCTTTTGAACACGGACAAAGTGTTGTTACCGGAACCTTTACACCAAGATAGAATCTATATTCTTCATCATCCTCATTATAATCATCCAATACTGCCTCAAATGTACAATCATAGCACATTGGCGCTGATAATTTGGTTACAGGAGATTTTTTATAAAAAAATTACTTAAAAAAAAATTTAAAATAAACAAAGCTAATAAAAAAAAAATTATAAAAAAACAGTATCATAACAAAAAAAAGAAAAAACTAACCTTTAAGAGAAAAAAT
>CAKVMU010000103.1 GCA_934773085.1 uncultured Candidatus Melainabacteria bacterium | reverse complement strand
CTGCAGGTGCTAATCCAATGTCTATGAAACGTGGTATTGATAAAGCTGTTGAAATTGCTATCAACAAGGTTAAAGAATTATCAAGACCTGTTAATACAAAAGAAGAAATCGCACAAGTTGCAGGTATTTCTGCTGGTAACAACTCTGAAATCGGTGAACTTATCGCAGAAGCTATGGAAAAAGTTGGTCACGATGGTGTTATTACTGTCGAAGAAAGCAAATCTTTCGGTACAAACTTGAAGGTTGTTGAAGGTATGCAATTTGACAAAGGTTACATTTCACCTTACTTTGTAACTGATCCAGAAAGAATGGAAGCTGTTCTTGAAGATGCTTATGTACTTTGTGTAAACAAGAAAATCAACTTGATTGCTGATTTGGTACCTGTTCTTGAACAAGTTGCTCGTGACGGTCGTTCATTGTTACTTATCGCAGAAGATGTTGAGGGCGAAGCTCTTGCAACCTTGGTTGTAAACACAATGAGAAAAGTTTTGAGAGCTGTAGCGGTTAAGGCTCCTGGATTTGGCGACAGAAGAAAAGCTATGCTTGAAGATATCGCTATTCTTACAGGCGGTCAAATGTTCACTGAAGAACTTGGTATTAAGCTTGAAAACATTACAACAGCCATGATGGGTGTTGCAAAACGTGTAACAGTTACTAAAGATGAAACAACAATCGTTGTTGGCGAAGAAACTAAGGAAGCTGTTAAAGAACGTGTTGCTTTGATTAAGAAACAAATTGAAGCTTCTGATAGCGAATACGATAAAGAAAAATTACAAGAACGTATGGCTAAGTTGTCAGGCGGTGTTGCAGTTATTGAAGTTGGTGCTGCTACAGAAATTGAACTTAAAGAAAGAAAATTGAGAATTGAAGATGCTTTGAACGCAACAAGAGCTGCTAACGAAGAAGGTATTGTTCCAGGTGGTGGTGTTGCACTTATCAGAGTTCAACAGGAATTGGAATCTAAACTCGGAACATTGAACTTTGAATCAGATGATGAAAAGAGCGGATACAAGATTTTGACAGCTGCTCTTGATGTACCTCTTCGTTCAATCGCTTCTAACGCAGGTGCAAAAGCTGATGTTGTTGTAGATTGTGTAAGAGCTGAAAAGGGTGCATATGGATATGATGCATTACTTGACAGATATACAGATATGTTTACAGCAGGTATTGTTGATCCGGCAAAGGTTACAAGAAGCGCATTGGAAAACGCAGCGTCTGTAGGCTCTATGTTGTTAACAACTCAAGCTGCTGTAGTTGATATTCCGGAAGAAACAAAGGCTCCGGATATGTCAGCAATGGCCGGCATGGGCGGAATGGGAATGATGTAAAAATCTTACGCAGTTAGTGCTACGTACGTAATCAATAAACATTGTAGGATGCGGTAAATCGAAGATTTACCGCATCTTTATTCTACATCATCTCTTTATATATCCTGTAATACCGTTCAAGAATTTTAAAATTCCAACTACAGTCTTTATTCAAACAATTTTTAACCAATAAATGCCAACTGGACGGATTGTTTTGATAAACATTAAGAGCTTTTAAAACCGGTGTCAAGAACAATTCATTGCTGTTTTCTGCTGTTATTAAGGCTGTTTTTGTTTTGAAACCGCAACCGTTTGAAATATCGTCAAAAATATCAGCAACAGTATCGTTGAGAATTCCGCACCTTGAAACAATTGGTACGCAACCGTAATGCATGGCAAGGTAATGCTCAACTCCCGTGAAATTTGTTCTTCTCGGGATGAAGGTCATATCCGCAGCGGCAAGAAATTTTGGAAGTTTAATTTCACCGTCAATGAAGACCCAACGTCCGTTCAATCCTTTGTTCTGGGACAGAAAGTCAACCCAGGATTTGATGAAGTTTACTTTCATTCCGTCTTTTGCAGAAAGTATTACCTGAATATTTTTATGCAGTTCAAACAGTTTTAAAATCGTGTTGAATAAAATATCAGCTCCGTTTGCAAAGATTTCTGTATTAATGTTTGCAAAAATGAGGGGTGCTTCGTAGAACGAGTCCAAACTTCCCACAATTTTTACGTCTGCACTATTAAACAGGGTTGCGTCTACAAATCCGGTTTTTATTCTGTCTGCGCTAAATTCTTTGAGTAATGCAGTTTTGTTTTTATGGCGGAAGTCTCTGAAGTTTTCACAGTTAAAAGTTTGGTATATTTCTCTTGTGTCGGAAGTTGGGTATTTTTCGGTATCAATACCGTATAAGACATAATTGCTTTTTTCACGTGTTTTTTCCAACAGCGGGAACATTTTTCCGGAAAGTGTCGGATTTTCAAACACATCTTTGTAGTATGTTTTTGAGCTGGTTACCCAAAAATCGGCACGTTTCAGAGAATATGACATAATGTTGTAATACTGATTTTCTTCGGTTGTTTGAGGGAAAAGCTGTAAAGCACGTGCGTTCAAACGGTTGAAGATGATATTTTCTTCAATATCTTCACCTTTATCAACGTACTTGCGAAACTTTGAATAATTTCTGTATACAAAGTTTAAACAATCTTTCATTTGGTAAAAACGTTTTGTATTATGGAGTTTAAAAAGTGCGGCGACACACTTTTTGACTATTCCGTCTCTGCAAATCTTTTTCATTGCGTTCTTGTCCGCAAGATTGATAACTGCCCAGAAGGCTTCTGTTTTCAGCATTTCTATCTGGGTAAAGTCTTTGACCGTTTGAAGTATTTTTACCGGATATGGTAATTTATTTTCAAATTCTGCGCCTAGAAAGAATGGTATATTTTCACAATGGACTATATCCGGCGCTAATTCTTTGTTCTTGGTAAGCTTTTTGATGCAAATTCTGGCTGATTTGATGAACGGGGCGAGGTATTGTATTTTGGAAAGCTCGGAGATATTTGTGCAGAATGAATATGCCGGAGAGAAGAGTCCGTAGATTTTAACATTTGATTTATTTTTAGGAAACTCATAAAGTGATGTCTCGACGATTCTGTTTTGCAGGAAAAAATCGAATTCGGTCAGGACTTTATCAAGTAGGCATGTTTGTCCGTTGATTTCAATCGTCGGTTTCTTTATGGTGCGCCATTCTTCTCTGTTTTGACCGATAATCGGGATTATTACTTTAATATTGTTATCCGGATATTGTTTTCTCATTTGTTCAATAAATTCTATTGGCGAATCTTCTCTCAAAGAATTTGCGGAGAAAGGCGGGCATTCGAGGGTCAAGTAAATAATATTTGTGAAATTCTTTTGCAGTTTTTCTCTTATTACAGACGAGAATCTTTTCCTCATGAGTCGAAAATATGTTTTTGCAATATATGGAATATCAAGGTTTTCTGTAATTTGCGCATCCAAATTATCGGAATCTTGATTAAATATAAAATCAAGTTCTTCCGAATGTGATTCTGTGCCAAAATTTTCAGTATCAAAATTATTCATCTAAAGCAATTCTAAACGATGCGCTATAATTAATCAACATGCATAGGATGTATATGTTGATTTAATAAAACTTTTTCCTTGTTTATCCTTTTCTTTCTTCTTATTTGCGAGGCAAGAAGAAAGAAAAGCACGAAAAGAAAGAAGAAGCACGCAATTATTTACAACGCTCCAGGGAGCGTATGTTCAAATTGGTATCGCAGACTTACGTCTGCCTTCTTACGTTAGCAAAGTGTTTCCTTAAAAACATGAGAATATTTGGATAATACATTAAAAATACGAGGAAATATGTTTTGAAGTATTATAAAATGAATTCTATCGGGCACTCCGGCAATTCTAAATTTCTCAGGTACGGACTTAAAATCAGAAACAAACTTGATGAAAGGAGGAATTGTCTATGATTAAAACGTTATTGTTAATTTATTTAATCATCTTATCATGCCATGATAAGGACAAAAAATTAGCACTAATGATAATAATCATAGTGCTAATTACCAATTAGTAAAAGCGGGAGTTAAAATTCAAAAAATGTAAGCGCATTTTTTGAAGCCCGATTCTATATAAGCATTATAACTGTATTTTTAGTTATTTTCAAGTGGGTGACTTTAAAGTTCTTTTCTTTCTTCTTATCTGTGAGACAAGAAGAAAGAAAAGTCCAAATAATCAAAATATATTTTTGCTCACAATAAAGAAAATAAAAAAGACAATTTACACCAAAACAGTTTTTGTATTTAAAAACTTTTTGGTATAAAATCAGTGTATACAAACTAAAGGAGATGTCTTTATGATAATGATTGCGGTTGCGATTCTTTTAAGTATGGTTTTATGCCTGCTGTTTGGAGTACCGTATATAGATTTTTTAAGAAAAAAAACCATCGGACAATATATTTTGGATGTTGCGCCGGAAGCTCATGCTAAGAAGGCAGGAACTCCGACGACCGGCGGTGTTTTTATTATCGCTGCGATAATAATTTCGTCGGTGATAACACTTTTGATGGCTGAAAAAATGGATAATTCTGCGTGGATAATCTTGATAACATTGTTTTTCATGGCTTTGGCAGGATTCCAAGATGATTATTTAAAGATTAAAGGGCATGAAAACAGAGGTTTGAGCCCTCGTGGAAAACTTTTAAGACAAATTCTTATCGCTCTTATTCCAACTGTTTACGCAATGCAGAATTACGAAACAGTTGTAACATTGGGTTCTTTGAGCTTTGATATCAAATTTTTGTACCCGCTTCTTGCGGTATTTATTGTAACTGGAGCGTCAAATGCATACAACTTAACTGACGGTCTTGACGGCTTGGCTGCTTCAGTCGGAATTCCTGCATTTCTAGCTTGCGGTATTATTTCATATCTGAGCGGTCATCAAGTGGTTGCAATTGTTTGTGCTTCTGTAATCGGAGCATCCATTGGATTCTTGAAATATAACAAGCCGAAGGCCCAAGTATTTATGGGAGATACAGGTTCTCTTGCTTTGGGTGGTTTGTTGGGTACTCTGGCAATTCTTGGAAGATGCGAACTTTTACTGGCAATTTTTGGCGGAGTTTTTGTAATGGAAACTCTTTCTGTAATTATTCAGGTAACAAGTTTTAAACTTACTGGAAAACGAGTTTTTAAAATGTCTCCGATTCACCATCATTTTGAACTTTGCGGTCATAGCGAATCAAGAATTGTAAAAGAATTCACACTGGTTTCATTGATTTTTGCAGCTATTTCTGTTGGTTTGTATGTAGCTCTTTTATAAGAAGGCAAGGTTATGAAAAAAGTATTAATATTAGGTTTATCAAAAAGCGGAATCTCAGCGGCAAAATATCTTGTGTCAAAAGGCGGATACGATATTTATTTAACCGAATCAAAGAGCGAAGTTGATAATGCCAAGGTGCAGGAATTAAAAGATTTGGGTGTCAAAGTTGAAGTTGGTGGTCACAGCGAAACTTTTATATCTGGTGCTGATTTTGCAGTAACAAGCCCTGGAATTCCTCCGAAGTCTGAGATTTTCAAAAGATTGAATAGCGAAAATATTCCGATAATATCAGAAATTGAACTTGCGTATCAAAATACAAACACGCCTTTTATAGCAATTACCGGAACAAACGGTAAAACGACAACAACAGCGTTGGTTTCTCATATTTTGGAAAAAGATTTTAAGGCACCTTATTGTGGAAATATTGGTGTTCCGCCAACATCTTTGATAAATGAAAAAAACGATTATCTTGTTTGTGAAATCAGCTCTTATCAAGCGCAGATGACTGTAGATTTCAAACCGTTTATTTCTTGTTGGACAAACTTTACTCCTGACCACATAGACTGGCATGAGGGTTTGGAAAACTATTTTAAGGCAAAAGCTAAGTTGTTTTTGGGTAAACAAGCTCCTAAATATGCAATTTTGAATGCAAATGACGAGAGATTGGCTAAATTCGGGGCTGAATGCACGGAATCAAGAGTCTTTTGGTTTGATAGCGAAGATGCTCCGGATACTTCTTATATCAAAGATGATGCAATCTGGTTCAAGTCTGACAATGTCGCAGAAAAAATTATTGATATAAAAGATTGTCAGTTGGTAGGTCATCATAATTACCAAAATATAATGTGTGGAATAATTTGCGCTAAACTTTGCGGAATGAAAAACGAAGAAATTCGTGACAGAATAACCTCTTTCAGAGCGCCGGAACACCGCTTGGAAAAAGTTCGTGTGATGGACGGAATAACATTCTACAATGATTCCAAGGCTACAAATCCGGAAGCTTCAATCGTTGCTATTGACTCATTTAACAATGTTGATGTAGCTTTAATTCTTGGTGGAAGAGATAAAAATACTGATTTGACTGAGATGTGTCATTCTATTAACAAACACATTAAAACGGTTATTCTTATTGGTGAGGCTTCAGAC
>CAKVMU010000102.1 GCA_934773085.1 uncultured Candidatus Melainabacteria bacterium | reverse complement strand
ACACATCGTAACTGTCGCATTTCGTTTTAAAAGCATTTGAGCCATCGGTTTGCCTACAATATTTGAACGCCCAATGACAACGGCATTTTTACCTTCAATCTGTATACCATACTCATCCAACAACATTAAAATTCCTTGAGGTGTTGCAGGATAAAAATAAGGTTCCATTCCAATAACCAACTTCCCGACATTTTCCGGCGTAAAACCGTCAACATCTTTCATCGGAGATATAGCCGTAACAACCTTGTTTCTGTCAATATGAGGAGGCAATGGTAATTGAACCAATATTCCGGTCACATCATTGCGTTTATTTAGTTCATAAATTTTATTCAGCAATTCTTCTTCTGATACATCAGAACTCATTTCGACTACAGTTGATATAATACCAACTTTCCATGCGGCTTTTTGCTTATTTTTTACATAAATTTTGCTTGCAGGATTGTCACCCACGAGAATCACAACCAGATGAGGTTTCTTTTCAAGTTGAGAAACCTTTTCTTTTACCTGCTCTAAAACTTTCAAAGATACTTTCTTTCCGTCTAATATCATCTATTGTTCTCCTGCGGTAAATTTAGTCTCGTATATAAGTGTTTGATAGCTTCTGTCACCATATTAGAATTTCTATCAACTGAACCTTTAACAATATTTTCATCAAGAGGAATTGAGCCTAAAATTTCCATATCAGATTTTTTTGCGAATTCATGAATGTCTGTCATATCAATATTTTCCGCTTTATTTATAATCACACCCAATTGTCCGCCTGCTGCGTATTTTGCTGAATATTCGTCAATTCTCTGTGCTAAATGAATAGATTCAATAGTCGGATTAGCAATAATCAAAGCCAAGTCTACATCAACATCCACAAGCTGGTTCAAATATTTTAAATCATACTCACAGTCAAAAATAACAAAATCATAGCGTTCAATCAATTTCTGCAAAGCAACATTTATTTGTCCTGTAATAGGGCATCTGCAATCTCTTGAACCAACTAGCCAAGAAACAATGATATCAACATTTTCGTCCAAGGAGACAATAATATCTTCCATTGCCCACTCAATATACTCTTGCTTCGTCATGTGTTGAGGAATTCCCGTACGATATTCGTGTTTTCCACTTCTAATACCGTAAATTGTATTTCTGATATCCAAACCAAAAGAATGCCCCAGTTCACCAGACAAATCATTATCAAACAACAAAATTGTTTTTTCAGGGAAATACTCCTTTATTACATTTAATAACCCCTTACAAACAGTCGTTTTACCACTTCCACTTTTTCCCGTAACAGCTATTTTTATAGTCAAAATTAAAACCTCTTTTTATTAATCATAACATAAAAAAAAGAGCCTCGGTAAACCGAAGCTCTTATATTACTCTTAATATCCTACTCTTCTTCTTTCTTTGAAGTTTCGTTTCCACCAACTAATTCCGGCGCACCAAACATTCCTTCAATTTCTTCTAAAATTGCAGAAGGTTTTCTTGCTTGGTTTCTTTGAGCGGCTCTTTTTTGAGCCTCTTTATCACGCTCTTCATTAGCGAAAGTAAGGTGATGGAAACCTGTACCTGCAGGGATAAGACGACCGATAATAACGTTTTCTTTCAAACCTCTTAACAAGTCTTTCTTACCTTCAACAGCTGCTTCAGTCAAGATTCTTGTAGTTTCTTGGAATGATGCTGCTGAAATAAAGCTTTCAGTATTCAATGAAGCTTTAGTAATACCTAACAACATATATTCACAAGTTGCTTCTTGACCGTCATGTTCTTTAACAGCTTTGTTTTCATTTTCAAAAGTTTGAATTTCAACAAGTTCACCAGGAAGTAAGTTTGTATCACCTGAATCAACTACACGAACCTTTTTCGTCATTTGACGAACAATAATTTCAATGTGTTTATCAGCGATTTCTACACCCTGTGAACGGTATACACGTTGAACTTCATCAACCAAGTATTGTTGAGCTTCCTCAGGACCGCAAAGTCTGATAACGTCGTGCGGGTTCAAAGGACCACTTGTCAACGGTTGACCTTTTTTGATTCTTTGTTTGTTTTGAACAACAATACTTGCATCAATTGCAAATTTGATTTCTGTTCTTGAGCCTTCATCTGATACGAGGAATAATCTCGGAACATCATCTTCAATTTCAATTTCTGCAACACCGTCAGATTCTGCCAATATAGCACAATCTTTTGGTTTTCTTGCTTCAAGAAGTTCTTCTACTCTCGGAAGACCTTGAACGATATCGCCTGTTTTTTCTCTTTCAAATACGAGAGTTGCAAGCATATCGCCTCTTAGTACCAATGAGCCTTCATCAACCTGTAACATTGTACCTGGACTGATTAAGTAAGGACGACCATTTCTGATTGTTACTGATTTAGCTGAAACATCAATAATCTTACCTGAAACAGTAGCTTTTTCACCAGAAGAAGCCAACTCAGTGTCAAGTTTGATAAAATCACCTTTCTTAACTGAAGGTTTTGATTTTGTTTCAATTGTTGTTTCATAATTTGCACCGTTTAGAAGCAATCTTCTTGACTCAGTAACATCACCCTTCATTGAAGCGACACCATCATTGATAGCCAATACTTCAGTTTTAGCAACCGGAGTTTTTGGTTCAATAACTTGACCGTTTTCAACAAGAAGAGCTGTCTGCAATGAGCTGTTCATCTTAGAGTTGCCTTCTAATTCTCTACGTACAATCAATGTTTCCAATACAACAACTTTCAATTCACCCTGAGGATCTAATTCAACAAGACCCTTCAAGTGTGACAAGTAACCTTGCATTTGAAGAACCAAACTTGTTCTTGTCAAAGTAGCACCGTCAAGATTTCTTACTCTTGCACCGTCTTTGAACTGAAGTTGTGTTACAGGAACGATATTAATCAATTCATCTGTTGTATTGAACTTAATTGAAACTTCTTTTGGTTCAATATACATAGGTTGAACAGGTCTAACCAAAATTTGAATAGGCTTGTCTTCCAATGAATCATCGTCTAAAGAAGTTGTATCAATTTCTTCATCCAAATCATCAATATCAAGGTCATCAAAATCCATTTCCATGATTGTAACAATAGAAGTTTCTTTTGCTTTTATACCCTTAGCAATTGTAGTACCTGCTTCAACAACAGCACCTTCTTCAACCTTAAGTTCAGAAACACTTGATAATGTGTGTGCTTCACCTGGTCTGATAGTTACTTCGTGAATAACTTCATTGAATTCTTTGAATTCAACGATACCGTCAATATGACAGTAAACATCTTTTACAACTTCTGTACCGGCAGTAACAAATGTACCATTTTCAACCATTTTAAGAGTTGCATCTTTGTTTACTTGGTGAACTTCTTCCGGAACAAAAACTATGTTACCAGGTTTTGTTACGATTTGATTTTCATCAACTTCTACATCAATGTATCTGATTTCACCTGATGAAGAAACTGCACATTCATCATCAACTAACTCAGCTAAAATCATACCGTTTTCAACTGTTGTATCAATTGGAGCTTTAACGATATATTTTTCACCTGTTTTCTTAACTGTCCACAATTGTTCTTTCTTTGTTTGTTCAAAAGTAGCATTTGCAGGAGTCAATGATGCTATAACGATTGTAATTTCTTTACCTTTAACAATCTTGTTAACTTTGTTTTTACCAGATTTAATAGTCTCAACTTCCAAATCTTCTGCATATCTTACTTCACCACCGTGTTCAGATATCATAAGAGTTTCGGCTAATTTATCACCAGCTTTAACTTTTTGTTCGTCAGCAACAAGAACTTTTGAACCACCTGGAAGGTTATAAACATCACCACCGATAATCCAAACGATACCATTTTTGTTGGCAGTTCTGGAAATATTACCTTGTCTGTCTTTCTTTTCATCAGCAACAAAGTCTTCGAAAAGAACTTCACCGGACATATCTGAGTTAATATCCTTAGTTGCTTTTTCTGTCAAACGACCTGCATCATTTGCAGACGGTTTGAATTCAGCAAGTTTGTAATCTTTTGCGACTTTTTGACCGTCTTCGAAGAATACAGTAGCACCTGCCGGAATATGATATGATTCTGATTTCTTACCGTTAACGATTTCAACATCAGCTTCATAGATTGAAACTTTTACAACATCACCGTGACGAGTTCTGAGTTCTCTTGTTTTAATCTTAGATGAAACAGTACCATCAATAGTTGTATGAATTTCTCTTGTAGCTTCTTTTACACCAACCGCACCACCTGTGTGGAATGTTCTCATTGTAAGCTGTGTACCAGGTTCACCGATTGACTGAGCAGCGATAATACCGATTGCTTCGCCAACATCAACCAATTTTTGGCTTGTAAGAGCCCAACCATAACATTTTTGACAAACACCATATTCAAGTGAACAAGTCAAACCTGAACGAACTTTCAATTCAGTAAGGTTAAGGTGAGAAATTTTCTTAATATCTTTTCTGTCTAATGTTGTATTCTTTTTAACAAGAACAGTTTTTCCATCTTCATCCAAGATATCTTCAGCAACAGTTCTGCCCAATAATCTGTCAAGCAACGGAACGATAATAGTATCACCATCACAGATAGGCTTCATGTTAATGTATTTGTCTCCACCGCAATCTTCTGCACGGATGATAACGTCTTGAGCTACGTCAACCAAACGTCTTGTCAAATAACCGGAGTCAGCTGTCTTCAACGCTGTATCTACCAAACCTTTTCTTGCACCGTATGAAGAAATGATGTATTCAGTAACTGACAAGCCTTCTTTAAAGTTTGAAGTAATCGGCAAGTCGATAATCTGACCTTGTGCGTCTGCCATCAAACCTCTCATACCTACCAACTGAGAAACCTGTGATAAGTTACCTCTCGCTCCGGAGAATGCCATCATATATACCGGATTCAATCTGTCAAAGTTTTCAACAACTTGTTCTGTTAACTTAGCTGTTGTTTCAGACCAAGTGTCAATGACTTTTGTATATCTTTCAACTTCGGTAATTTCACCTTTTAAATATCTGTTTGTTGATTTTTCAATTTCTGCTTCAGCCTCTTTCAAAAGTTCTTTCTTTGATTCAGGAACTGAAAGGTCTGCAATAGAAATCGTTACACCTGATCTTGTTGCATATTTATATCCCAAGTTTTTAAGAGTATCTGCAAGCTCAGCTGTTTTCGCACCGCCAAATTCAAGATAAATTTGAGCCAAAAGCTTGTTCAACCCTTTTTTGTCCATTTGTTTGTTAATGAACTCAGGAGTATGACTTTTGTGTGTATAAGTATTTTCCATAGTTATATTTTCCTTCAATTTCACTTCTACTTAAGGATTAGGAGGGGAACATGTCCCCCTTAATTCCTATGCTAAGGCTTTTCTTACAGCCTCGTTGAAAATAATTCTTCCAACTGTTGTTTCGATTCTCTTACCGTGATCATCACGAACTACAATCTTATCGTGAAGCGTAATAACCTTAGCTTCAAGAGCAGATATAGCATCCTGGAAGTTGTAGAAATAACCCTTAACTTCTTGGTCAGGATTTTTAAGAATTGTCAAATAATACAAGCCCAAAACCATATCTTGAGAGTGTGTAATGATTGGTTTACCATTTGCCGGTGCAAGAATATTGTTTGTAGCCAGCATAAGAAGTCTTGCTTCTGTTTGAGCCTCGATTGAAAGAGGTACGTGAACAGCCATCTGGTCACCGTCGAAGTCAGCGTTGAATGCGGTACAAACCAGCGGGTGAAGTTGAATAGCTCTACCTTCAACCAATTTCGGTTCAAATGCTTGAATACCTAATCTGTGAAGGGTCGGAGCACGGTTCAACATTACCGGATGTCCGTCAATGATTTCTTCCAATATATCCCAAACTTTAGCATCAGAACGTTCAATCATTTTCTTAGCAGATTTAATGTTTTGAACATATCCTCTTTCTATAAGTTTATTAACAACAAACGGCTTGAATAATTCGATAGCCATTTCTTTTGGAAGACCGCATTGGTTAAGTTTTAGAGAAGGACCAACAACGATTACTGAACGACCTGAGTAGTCAACACGTTTACCTAACAAGTTTTGACGGAAACGACCTTGTTTACCTTCAATAATATTAGATAATGATTTCAACGCTCTGTTGTTAGGTCCAACAACTGTTCTGCCACGTCTTCCGTTATCAATTAACGCATCTACAGCTTCCTGTAACATACGTTTTTCGTTTCTTACAATGATTTCAGGAGCACCCATTTCCAAAAGTCTTTGCAAACGGTTGTTTCTGTTGATAACTCTTCTGTACAAATCGTTCAAGTCAGATGTAGCAAATCTGCCACCATCTAATTGAACCATTGGTCTCAAA
>CAKVMU010000101.1 GCA_934773085.1 uncultured Candidatus Melainabacteria bacterium | reverse complement strand
TCCCATCCCAACTCGGAGCAAATCTTACCAAAACATTTGATAACTCCGGTTTGCAAGATGCTTTAAAGCGTGCTGATTCAGCTGAAAAAAGAGCTGTACAAGTGCTTTCCGGCAAATTCGCAGGATATCAGAATTAATTCTCCGCAGTAAAACACTGTTCTTACATCCAAACATACTATATTTAAAGGATTCCAAAGAGATTAAAATATAGTTTAATAGAATAAGAATAGTATACAATCGGAGATAATTATGGATATATTTGCAGTCGTAGGTATGTTCCTCGGCATAGGTTTAATTCTTTTAGGGCAAGCAATGGAAGGCGGAAACATCGGTCAGTTGCTTCAAATTACAGCTGCGTTCATTGTACTTGGTGGTACAACCGGTGCAATTGTATTGAGTTTCCCTATGCCAATCATCGTATCAGCGCTTAAAATGCTGAAAAATGTATATGTACCACCTACAACCGATTATGCAGCCTTAATTACAGAAATTGGCGGTTTCGCAACTAAAGCAAGAAAAGAAGGTATTATTGCTCTTGAAAAAGAAGCTAATAACGCATCTGACCCACTTCTTACACTCGGACTCGGTGCTGTTGCCGACGGTACAGACCCTACTCTGGTTCGTGAAATGATGGAAAATCAAATAGAACAACTCGAAAACAAAGTTGCAAATGCTGCGAAGGTATTTGAATCATTCGGCGGTTATTCTCCGACTCTTGGTATTATCGGTGCTGTAATGGGCTTAATTCAGGTTATGCAGAACCTTTCTGACCCGTCAAAACTCGGAGCCGGTATCGCAGTTGCGTTCGTTGCAACCATTTACGGTCTGTTCGCCGCTAACTTGGTTATGATTCCTCTCGGTACAAGAATTAAGTTCATTTACCAGAGAGTGTTCTTATACAAAAATATGATTTTGGAAGGGGTTTTATCTATTCAAGCAGGTGAAAGCCCGGTGCTTATTGAAAGAAAACTTCAATCATTCCTATTGGATGATAATAAAACGGTAGAGGCTAATGGCTAAGAAACAAAAACACGAAGAACCGGAAAATCTGGAGAGATGGCTAGTTTCATATGGTGATTTTATCACACTTTTGTTCGCAACATTCGTTGTTTTATATGCACTTGCCCAAGTTGATGCAACAGATTTTGCAAAACTTGAAGAATCTCTAAAAGCTGCATTCAGCCAAGGTCAGCTGTTTGACGGTCAAGAAGCTATAATGGACGGCAGCGAGTCTATTTTTGACCAACAACAGGCAAATTCATTTATTCCTTCCCTAATGGTTGAATACATTAGTCCAAAATACGAAGAAGATTCATTCAAAGAAATTGATGAAGAAATTAAAGACCTGACCGAAGCAGGAGAATTGGACGGTATTTCGTCAAAAATCACAGACAAAGGTTTGTTATTAACCTTTGATGATAAATATCTATTTGCGCCTGCATCAACGTACTTGAACAGCGATGCACGTAAATTATTAGATAAAGTCGGAGTGTTAATTTGTAAAAAATTCGTATTACATAACATGATTGTAGAAGGTCACACTGACAGTTCTCCAATACACTCAAGCACATACCCTTCAAACTGGGAACTTTCCGGTGCCAGAGCAAGTGCTGTTGTAAGATATTTGATAAGTCGATTCAAATTTTCACCATCGCTGTTCTCTGCAGTCGGATATGCTGACACAAGACCGCTTGAAACATCAATTTCGCCAAAAGATCCGGCAAACAGACGTGTTGAAATTCTTATATTAAAAAATAAATACAAAAACCAATTCGGAGCAAAGAATGATTTCACTCTTAATTTGTCCAAAGCTCAACAAGATGAAATTCAAAAACAGAGGGCTGAAGTAATTCGCACCGTTGAAGGAGACTCCGTTTCTTTGGCTGCGAGAAAATTGCTCGAAGAAAACAAAAAACGTATACAAAAACAAAAAAGCGAAAAACTTTCTGACCGTAATAAGGAACTCTACATTAATGTTGATAAAGAAAATACAACAGAAAATAATTCTGACATGCCTGAAGTTGAGAAAAAAGTTATCAAACTGAACTCCAACATCCCTGAAGATGAGGACTTTGGCTTATGATAACCCACGCAGTAGGTCTTTCTTTGGGACCGACGTCTTCTGTTGAAAGCGGAGTCGCTGTAAGAGAAATTGCAACAGGTAAACTTATTCACGTAGACAAACTATTCTCTATGAACGATGTTTCACTGTTTTTTGAGAATTATCCTTCCATAAAAAATTCGGTCATCTGTGTCTCCTTACCTTGGGATAACACAATGCTTGAAGGCAAATGGAGAGTGCTTTCCAAACCATATCAACTCATCCATTCCCGTGGAGATTTTCCGAATCAGGATAACTGGATGCAGCGTTTTTCTCCTCGTGGCAGTGATTTGCTAATGAGTCTCAAGGAAAAAGGTGCTGACGTTTCAAGATATGAAGTTTATCTTACCAGACAAAGATTTAATTTATATTCCAACTATAAAGAGCGCTCATCTGCGGATTGCAAGTTTTTGCAATCAACTTTGAGATATGAATACGGATTTGATGAAATGCCGACAAATATGATGCCAGTTGCACAATTGGAAGCCATCGTCGGAACGTTACTCGCTTGTGAAAAATTAAATGGAAATACTAAAAATATCTTTGAGTTTAAAGGTTTGCCGGTAATTAATCTGGTCTAGCATTACATAAGTTTTTATTTTGTGCTAATATTATTATCCAAATAATTGTATAAGCTTGTAAACATTTGTAAAATTAGAATTCTATAAGCGCAATTTTTTACTTTTACAGACGTTCTGTCAGTGTATAATCGTAGGTTTTTGAAAGGAAGCAAATATGACATCTATTTCACCGGTTGGAGCAAATAATACAAACGCATCAAATTATAATGCCGTAAAAATACAAGTAAATGACCCAAGAACAAATATTCCGGAAGGATTTAAAAGCGAAGACGGTGACAATGGTGTTTACAATGCAGTAAATATTGAAGTTAACAGACCAAGAGTGAATGCCGGAGTTAAGAGACCGGAAATAAAACCTGTATACAATTACCCGAATGCTTCCGGAATTGTAACATATGATATGGCAGGAATTGCGCCTGTTTTGCCGGTTGCTTACCAAACAAACTTAATTAATAACAGAACCCTTATCAATGCAGAAATTGAATTCGAAGGGCTTGAAAACAAAAAACCTGAAGAAAAAGATTCAGAAGTAAAGGATGCGGAACTCAAAAATGCAGAAATAGACGAAGTAAAAGCTGAAGCGGTAAAAGTTCCGGAGCCGAACGTTACAACTGTTGAAGCCGAAAAAAGTGGACTTGCATTCCATGGAAAAACAGTTGAAATAGTTCCTCCTCAAGACATTAAACCTGATGTTGATGTGGCAAAAGTAGTCGCAAATCTTTCTGACAAAGACTACGATGTTCAAGCAACACAAATGGAAGAAATTGCAAAGATTTCAATGGAAAACCCGCAAAATGCAGTTCCATATGTTGTAAAAGAAATATTTATGAGCTTAATCGATATTGTACAAAAAGACACTTCCGACTTAACTCCACCAAGTCCGGAGCAGATTAATGCCAGAAAAAAAATTATCGTAAATGAACTAATTAAAGAACAAGCAAAGGCTAACGGTGAAAACCTCGATAAAATTGAATTGCCGTACACTTTAACTGATGCAGAGAAAAAGTCCGCTGCAACTCTCACTGATATGGAACAAGCTGAAAGGAATAAAGAATACGCATTGTATACAATGGCAGCTTTAGCCAAAGTTTATACGGATGAAGTTTTCAAGCATACCGGAAACGTAGTTCCAATGACAGATTTGCCTGGTGTATCAACCGTTGTTGACACTCTTAGATACAACCAAAATTCAGGGGTTAAAATTGCAGCAATAGACGCATTGAGATACATCAGAAGACCGGAATACAAAGACGAATTAATTTCTCTGTTCTCACTCGCAGCAAAAGATGCAAACCCTTATGTAGCAAAGAATGCAATTATTGCTCTAGCAAGTATGGAAGATATGAAATAAAAAAAAGAGAGGAATTTTTCAATTCCTCTCTTTTTTTAACTATTGTTGATGATGACAAGGCAAAACCGGTGGCATCATAGGATGTGCAGCTCTGTATCTGTCACGACCTTCTTTTTTCATATCTTTCAATATCTTTTTCTGCTGTTTTGTCAAAATTGATTCAAACTCTTTCATATTAGCTTTTCTGATTTCATTGGCTTTTTTTTCTAAAACAGCCAACTCAGCATCAATCTCTGTCAATTTTTCTTCTTGCATTCTTACAGCCATTCTTGAACGACGAATCATTTCTGCTTCCTGTTTCTTTGCCTTAATTTCTTCCATTACAGGCTTTAAAGCTTCATGCCCTTTTTGGCGAATTTGCTTCGCTTTAAGTTTTTGAACCTCGGTTAAACCTAAACGTCTTTCAAATGCAGCATCTCTTTGAGCTTTAATAATTTCTCTGCTTTTTTGAATTTCCTGAGCATTTGCCGGTTGTTGCGCCTTCACATTTTCAGCCGCATTCACACCTGTTGATGCGAGAATAAGCAAACATGTCAAAATCAATAGCTTTTTCATAAACACCTCTCTTTTATAATAAATCTTCTAATCTTTCCGCAAGAATTTTTTTCGCATTAAATATTCTTGATTTCACTGTTCCTACAGGACATTTGAGTTTTTGTGCAGCCTCTTCATATGTAAAACCTTGAATTTCACACAACATAATTACCTCACGCAATTTCGGACGAAGAGAATCTATTTCACTTATAATCCGTTTCTGCCTTTCCATTGATATAACAGCCTTTTCAGGAGATTCCTTCTTATCCTTGATACACTCGAACGCATATTCATCCGAAGTTGTATTTGAAGAGTTTCTGAACCCTGCTGATTTTAAATAATCTTTGGAAACATTTTTTGCTACCGTATTTATCCAGCTTTTAAAACTGCCTCTTTCCTCATACTTATCAGCGTTCTTCCACACCTTTATATAGACTTCTTGTTCAAGGTCTTCATTTTCTTGTTTTGTTATAAGTCTAATTATACTCTTCACATTTTCTTTATTTGTCTTAATTAGTTCGCTAAAGTTCATTCATCCACCATTAACAACCCATATGAATCGACCGGAAAACCCAAGTCTTCCGCAGATAATGTATCACCGTACATTAATGCATCAGCGTAATCACTATCATTAGATACCACTCCGAAAAAACCTCCAAAGAAAATAAACAACAGAAATACACAAGCAATTTTCATTTTCTTTGCCCTACGATTTTGTGCTTTGTAGTATGATTTGACCTCTCCTATAAGCTCAGAAACCCGCTCCATCTTTTTATGTTCAGCAGCGCAATCCTCACACTCATTAATGTGTTGATTCAAGGTTTCTTCATCTGAAAAGACAAACAAGCCTTCATATTTTGAACATTTCTTATCCATATTAATTACCTCTTGTATCATTATAACGAAAAAACTTCCTAAAATGTTCAAAAAGTATAAAAAAAAGACCTTGAGTATATTACCAAGGCCTGTCCGTTTAAATAAGAAGAGAGAGCTTTATATCTATATAAAAAATCCAACAGAAAAAAATTTGCTAATTTCGTAGCAAGTTTTTAACAATTCTTTACATAAAAAACTACAAAAAAGACAATGCTTTTAAGGCACCTGATTCTACTTCATTCTGGTTTTAATGCCGAATTTCACAAGCCTATTTATAATACTTTGAGGCAATTTGGAAATCAAAGATGCAACAAATGCGTCTCGACCAACCGTGTATGAAAGTTTCGGATTAACAGCCCTGTCAGCTTTCAAGATAATTTTTACAACTTCTTGAGGAGATAAACCTTTTGTTTCGTTTTTCTTTGCATTAGAAATAACATAGTTCATCTCTTTTTCGTACCCACCACAATTACCCAAATATTTCAAATTCTCTTCAACAGACTTGCCCCATAGCGGTGTCGCAATCACTCCTGGTTTTATGGAAACAATTTTTAAATTTTTCTTATTTTCGATTAGCAGTGAGTTAAAAAACATATCCAAACATCTTTTTGATGCACAATATGGTGAAATAAAAGGAAAAACACCATAACTTGACATTGAACTTACATTAATAATTTTTCCATTATCCAACAAATCCAAAAGACCCTGTGTTAACTCTAAATGACCAAACACATTCACATCAAATTGTCTTCTTATTTCGTCAATTGAAATTCTCTCAATAGGGCCGGCAACCACACATCATGCAATATTAATCAAAGTATCAATTTTTTTGCAGTTAGATTTGATAAAATCAACCGCATTTGCTATAGTTTCCGGC
>CAKVMU010000100.1 GCA_934773085.1 uncultured Candidatus Melainabacteria bacterium | reverse complement strand
GTGTTTAACGGTTACCGACATATTTTCTGACGGATATAGCGCAGATATTTCTCCTGAAACCCAAAAGGTTACAACTTTAGGTCACTTGACCGCAGGAGATTACGTCAACCTTGAACGAGCACTTCCCGCTAACGGAAGACTCGGCGGGCACATTGTTTCCGGACACATAGACGGTATCGGAAAACTGTTGAGTTGCAAGAAACTCGGAGATTTTTACGAAATAACGGTTGAATTACCCGAATCTCTTTCAAAATATACCGTTCACAAAGGCTCAGTTGCCGTAAACGGAATAAGCTTAACAATTGCAGAGACTCAAGCAAATGTCATAAAATTGGCAATAATCCCTCATACCTTTGAAAATACAAACCTTAAGTTTTTAAAGTCCGGAGATTATGTAAACATTGAGACTGACATTTTAGCCAAATATGTTGAAAAATTTTTATCAACGAGAGATAATAAAACAGGGGTAAATTTAGCCCTGCTACAGGAAAACGGGTTTTTAGATTAAAACTTTTTAAACTAATTACGAAGGATACAATGGAGCACACAAATCATTTCAGTACAATAGAAGAAGCATTAGAGGATTTCAAAAACGGAAAGCCTTTGATTGTTGCTGACGACGAAGACAGAGAAAATGAAGGAGATTTAATTATTTCTGCACAGATGGTTACTCCGGAGTTTATTAACTTCATGACAAAAGAATGCCGAGGATTGGTTTGTCTTGCAATGTCTTCTGAAATTGCTGAAAAACTTGATTTGCCACAAATGGTTCAAAAGAACACTGAGAGTATGCAAACTGCGTTTTCTTTGAGCATTGATGCACACCCAAAATTTGGTGTAACGACCGGCATTTCAGCTTATGACAGAGCTAAAACAATAGAAGTTGCTATCGCACCGGATGCAGTACCTTCTGATTTAAGACGTCCCGGACACATGTTCCCATGTGTTTCCAGAAAAGGCGGAGTTCTTAAACGTTGCGGTCACACCGAAGCTACGGTTGACCTTGCGATTTTAAGCGGACACAGACCAGCCGGAGTTATGTGCGAAATTCTTGCGGATGATGGCAAGATGATGAGAAGAGATGAGTTAAGCGAGTTTGCAAAAAAACACGGTATAAAATTCATCACAGTTGCAGACTTAATTGCATACAGACTCAAGAAAGAAAGATTTGTAAAAAGAGAAGTGGAAGTATTCTTACCAACCCAATTCGGTGACTTCAACATCATAGGTTATACCGACACCATCTCAGGTTGTGAGCATGTCGCACTGGTTAAGGACGATGGTTCAGATAAAATCCCTCTCATCAGAGTTCACAGTGAATGTCTGACAGGAGATATTTTCCACAGCCTTAAATGCGATTGCAATTGGCAATTACACAAAGCACTTGAAATGGTTCAAGAGTACGGGAAGGGCGCTGTTATCTATCTTCGTGACCACGAAGGCAGAGGAATAGGACTTGTAAACAAACTGAAAGCTTACAAACTCCAAGAGCAAGGACAAGACACAGTTGAAGCAAATGTATCTCTGGGTTTTGCTCCTGATTTGAGAAATTACGGAGTGGGCGCTCAAATCATCTTGGATTTGGGATTCAATAACTTTAATCTTATTACTAACAATCCGAAAAAAATTATCGGACTGAAAGGTTACGGACTCACAATCCATGAAAATATAAATATTAAATCGGAAGTTAACAAGTACAACGAACGATATATAAAAACTAAATGTGAAAAAATGCACCATCTAATGTAAAGGAAATTTTATGGCGGAAACAAATTACGAAGTAGAAGTATTGAACAACAGCACCTTTAAAATTTTTAAAGGGGTATATAATGATTTTAAATCTAAAGCTGTAAGCGAGTATAAGTTTGAACTTGAACCGCTTCCTTACGAAGAATTCATTGATGCTGTTGAAAAAGATTACTTGAAATGTATTGTTTTGAAAGAGAATTTGATTCCTACCGCATTTTTGGTGTACACAACTTCTATCTCAGAAGCAATTGAACTTAACCTTGTTCACTGCTTGGGAACAGAAGATGAAACCGCTAAACAAAAATTGCTTATCGAAAAATTCCTCGAACTTACTGAAACTGAACGCCAAACAAAAGTAGTTTCATACCCAATGCTTGGACACCAGTCAATTTTTACGGCAGACATCGCCAAATATGGATTTAAGTTTGTAGGACTCGCAGTCTTGAGATTTGTAATGGGCAATGCCTCTTCAGAGAGAATTCTTGAAAACATGAAACTTCCTGAAAAACCTGAAGAATACAAAATTGTTAGTTATGCGGATGCATACAGAAACGATGCAATCAGAGTTATTCACGAATCTTTCAAAGATACATCCGATGCTATGTATGATTCAAGATACAAATCAATTGAAGGAACTACGGATATTATAAACAAAGTGGTTGAAAACATTTATGGAGAATTCCTTCCGGAAGCAACTTCTGTCCTTATGTGTGACGATATTCCATGCGGTTTCGTTTTTGCAAACGTTACCGGCGGAAAAATCGCCAATGTTCCGTTAGTTGCAATTGACAAGAATCACCGTGGACACGGATTCTCTGAATTGTTGCTTAACAGAACAATCAAAACCATCGTGGATTGGACAAAACTTGGAAAACGTGAATTCTCTGAAGTTAACGTAACAACTGAGACAAATAACTATAAAGCATTAAAAATGTACAGAAAAATCGGCTTTAGAGAAGATTATTGTTATCCGCAAGCATATCTTCTGCAGAAACGTAAAAAATAATTGATATGATGTAATTACGATAAAATCATTCATGATATAGTAGTAGAGAGTTAAATCATTTTAGAAACGCTAGAATGAAATAAAATGAAAGGAGAAGTATGAAAGTTTCAAAAGAACTATTAATGGCAGTAAGCGTACTATGTATGACTGCTGGTGTTGCAATGGCTGATGATTCTATCCAAGCTTATGCACACCCAACTCTTTTCGGTTCACAAGGACATTCACTTGTAACAGCTGAAAATGATGTTATCGTTGGCGGTAAAATTTACAAACCTTGCCACGTAAAAACAATTGACAAAAAACAAAACGTTGTAGTTGGTCGTTATGCAAAACAAATGCTTGGCGATATGCAAGCTAAAATGGACCAAAAAAGAGGTGCGTTGTATGACCCTAAAATGCCTGTTTTACGTTCTGAGTTAGCATATTTAATTTCAGAAGGCTTAGGTCTTACTAAAGGTGATTCATCAAAATACACAGATATAGCTGATTCTTACTGGGCTAAATCTGAAATCGAAAGAGCTTTGACAGCAGATGTTATGATTGGTTACCCTGATTCTACATTCAAACCGGACAAAGCTATTACTAAAACAGAAGTTTTCTGTACATTTGCAAAACTTATGAAAGTTGATGCAAGTGCAACAGCAGTTCCAGCTCTTAACGGACAAACAATTAAGTATGTTCCTGAATGGGCTTACGCTGCAACAAACGAAGTTGTTGCTTCTGGCTTGTTGAACTCTGTACCTGATACAGACAAAGTTATCAACGACGAATACCTTTCAAAAGAACAAGTAGCTTACTTCTTGGCAGCAATGAAGAAAAACTTCCAAATCGACCTTTCAAACGGTGCAATTGGTTGTGCAACAAAATATGAACCTGTTGCAGTTAAAATCAAATTGTCAGAAAGATTGAGCGCTAGAACTTCTAACGTTGGTGATACATTCACAGCTAAAACAACCGAAGATGTAACTCTTAACGGAGTTTGCTACCCTGCTGGTTCTACAGTTAAGGGCGAAGTAGTTTCTGTTGCAAGACCTGGTGTTAAGAGACCTGGTTATTTGGAAGTTCAATTTAATTCAATCAAAAACGGCGACAACTGCGCTAACTTCCCTAAACAACTTTCAAGCGCACAAGTTGACGTTATGAAAAACCCTAACGTTATCTCAAGATTGTTAGGTGCTCCATTCTCAATGACAGGCAGAGTTGCCGGTGTTGCAGGAAGAACAGTTTCTTCTGCAGCTGAAGTAACTGCTAACGGTGTTGAAGAATTCGGTGGAAACTGGTCAGATGCATTTGCTGATACAGCTTCATTGCACCCTCTTAAAGGTCTTAAGAGCGTTGGAAGCAGCATAATCACAGTTGGTAAAGGTGTTTACAACCTTTCTAAGTTAGCTGTAAGCGGAACATTCGGTGTTCTTTATGAATTCGTTGACGAATGCAAATACTTAATCGTTCCTAACACAACTAACGATTCTTGCTTGAACCCTGATGAAGAATTAACAATCATCTTCTAATCGTTCAAGTTAGTAAATTTGGAAGTCCTGATATCGTAAGGTATTAGGACTTCTTTTTAACAATTCTTTACAAAAAGATTAAAAAAACGCAATTTTTTTTCTTCCTAACACTTTATATATATACAGGATATCAAATATCACTATACATACAGTAAAGGAGAAATATATGGCAAGAGTTTTAATTTCCATGCCGGAAGAATTTTTAAGTAGAATCGACCAAGTAGCTGAAGGAGAAAATCGCACAAGATCAGAATTGATTAGGGAAGCTCTGAGAAGCTATATGTATAAAAGCAGAGTGAAATCATCAACTCTTGCAAACAAGAATGCAGCAATTTTGGAAGCTTTGTTAGATTAAAGTTCCTGCGCAAAAAGTTTTACGGGATGATTTTTCATCTCAATCAAGCGGAAAAAGGAAAATGGGAAAACATAGGAAAAATTACGGCTCAACACTATGAGCCGTTTTTTTATATTTCTTCAAACGAGTCTATCGCAATATCAATAATGGCCGTGCCATTGTGCGAAATAGCCTTATCCAACGCAGGAATAAGCTCTTCGTACTTACGCACCCTAACTGCAAACAAGTCGTACGCTTCAGCTATTTTAGTAAAATCGGGGTTTATCATCTCTACTTGATACAAGCGGTTGTATATTTTTTCTTGCATTTGTCTTACCATACCGAGATAAGAATTATTCATAATAATAATTTTCACCGGAATATTATGTTCACGACAGGTTGCCAATTCCTGTAAGTTCATCTGAAACGAACCGTCACCGGTAATATTCAGCACAAGATTATTTGGGTTTGCAATATATGCCCCGATTGAGGCAGGAAGTCCAAAGCCCATTGTGCCCAGACCGCCGGATGTTATGAATTTCTTAGGCTTTGCAAAATTAAAAAACTGAGCCGTTAACATTTGGTGCTGACCTACATCCGTTACAACAACAGGCTCATAAGATTTTGTATGTTCATAGATAGCCTCCAACACACTGGAAGAATGCAAACAATCAGAGTATATGTCTTGAGGTTGGCTTTCTTCTTTTAAAAGAGCTACCTTGGAATTCCATTCAGTCAAGTTCGGCACTGATGAGATTCGTTCTATCAAACCACAAAGAAAATTATCAGAAGAAGATGTCAAATCCAATTCAAAATTTCCGAAGATTTTTTTGATATTTACATTAATTATCTTGGCATTTGGAGCAAAATCTACATTTTTACATGTTGAACGGTCAGAAAAACTTACTCCTAATGCAATTATCAAATCAGAAGATGCCAAAGCAGTATTTGCCGGATAAGTTCCATTAATTCCAATCATACCCAAATACATTTTGTCTTTAGACGGATAAGCACCAATACCCATAAGCGTGGAAATGACAGGAATCTGCGTAATACTTACAAACTTTTTAATATTATCAACAGCTTCACAGGCACCCGCACCAAGCAACAATAGCGGTGCTTTTGCATTTGATATAAGTTTTAATACTCTGTCATACTCAACATCAGAAATATTCGGCAACTTTTTGACATGAAGTTCTTTAGTTGGCTTATGAATATATTTTGATTCCAAAACATTTCTCGGAAGAGCGATAACAACCGGCCCTTTTCGTCCGGAATTTGCAATATCGATTGCTTCTTTAAGCACTTGTTTTATATCATCTTTTGATGAAACAAGAAAATTTTTCTTTGAACATGTTTTTGTCATCGAAAGAATATCTACTTTTTGAAAAACTTTTGAATCTGCTCTGCCAGCCGGAACATCGCCCGCCAAAATAACCAACGGAGTAGAATCTGCATAAGCATTTGCGATACCTGTTATTGTATTTGTGAACCCCGGACCGGAAGTAACCAAAACGATTCCAGCTTTGCCACTTACCCTTGCATAACCTTCCGCAGCATGTACAGCAGCTTGTTCATGTCTAACAAGGAAATGACGTATGTTATTTGTTTTGGCAAGTTCATTATAAATACTTAAAACAGATGCTCCCGGATAACCAAAAATACTATCAACATCGCTTTCGACAAGAGCCTCAACAAGTGCATGTGCACAGGTTAGAGAGGTTTTATCATCTTTCTCGATATTTGCATTTTTTAGTAACAGATTTGCCATAGCGATAATATTATACAATAAAATCGGATTAGATACTTGATTTAAATTTTTGTTTACAGTACGATTGTAATG
>CAKVMU010000099.1 GCA_934773085.1 uncultured Candidatus Melainabacteria bacterium | reverse complement strand
CGATAACTCTGTATGTAGGAGCTTTCTTAGCACCCAATCTTTTCAATCTGATTTTTAGCATTTCAATTTTCCTTCTTAATTAGTTGTATCACAGAAATTTAGCCGCTTAACTTCTGTATCAGACAAATCCAAGAGGATATGACCTGTCCAAATATAGCTAACCACAAAAAAGCCCTTAAATCAAGAGTATTCCTACCCAATTGTTAAGAAAACTAAATATTGAAACTCTTTCTTGTACCTTCTTCGTGATACAAACCACCGCCACAAATTGTCTCAATAACCTTTAATACAAATTCTCTTGATGCATCAGTTGAATTCAAGAAAAACTCTCTGTTTGACAAGTGACGAATTTTAAATATTGAATTTTGTGTCTTATCTGCCGGTACAAAAAGTGATGCGACCTCTTTTTCAAGAAGTCTTTCCATCATCTCATGACGAGAAGTTATTCCTTCCATTAATTCATTGTAATTCCCGTTAATTGCCATAATACGACCGGAAAACATCGGCGGATTACCTTCTCTAAACAAAGCTTGAGGCTCATAATTACATCTTGTGGTCAAGCTGATTGTATGCCACAGAATATTTATTACAACCACACTTTTTTCACTATCATGTTTTACATAGATATTCTCAGTCGTAATTCCACGTGACGAAAATGATTGCTTCAAAGAATCCGCAATTGCTTTCAAATTTTCTATCATTTCTGCAAAAATCTCAGTTGTATTAAGTGTCGCATGCTGATAATCCAAGAATTGCTTATACATATGCGTAGAAACCAGCCCGATTCTTTCCTGTATTAGTGTGGATTTTCTGAATGATGTTTCTGAGTTGTTAAAATTTTCGTAGCCTTTAGACAAAATAAAGCCTCCTAACATGATTGTACACTTAAAACGAAAGGGATGTAAACAATCAAATGTAAATTTTTGTAAATATTTCTTAGATAACCGTTATAAAGTTCCCCAAATGTGGAATTAGGAATATATAAGATCTTTTGAAAGGAGATTAAGGTTATGGAAATTTTGAATTTAATATTATTTGGTTGCATATTTTACGTAGCATTCATCGGCATTCCGACTTTGTGCGAAAAGCATGGTAAGTAACTCAGACTTAATCCAATATACGAGCTAGCAACTCCTTGTACGGAGTAAGTTTGCGCTCTTCAGAATCTGTGTCGACAGAAGCAATAGCCTGCTCTTTTGCAATATCTATATACAATTTTTCAAATAACACATATAAAACAACAGATGAGTTATTGTGTTTTTGTAGGAGTGCAAGAGCATCGTTCACAAGCAACAGTGCTTCTTCCGGTTTTGATTGAGAAACTTTTAGTTTTGCAATCAGATACTTTGCGACACACAAAATTGTGAGCATTGCAGATGTTTCTGCCGTTTTCAGAACGTCAGAATATATTGCTTCTGCTTTTTGAGTAACCCCGATTTTTGAATATGCATACGCAATTAGCAAGTCACAGAACAATTCTAACTCCCTTGCATGAATATCCGTTGCTAAAAGTTTTGCTTGATAAACATTCTGAGCAAAACGTTTGTAATCATCCTTTAGCACAGACAATTCCTGAAGAATCAAGAACACAACTTTTGAAAATGCTGAGCTTGCCTCAATATTACCGGTTGCATAGACTTTTCCACAAAGAAAATCTCTTATTGCAAATACACAGTCTTTTTCCGGTAAATCAGTAGACAAAGACTCTGTGATTTTTGTCAAAAATTCATCCAAATCACTATCCTGCAAATATAATTTTGCAAACGCTGACAATCTCAAAGTTTCAAGAATATGTGATACAAAGAGGTTCACGGAGAAACTTGCCGGTTTGACCTTATCAAGAACTTCCGGAGAAAGAACATCCAAAATTTCATCCGCCAAATCAGCACAAGCTCTGAAATCTCCAATATTATACAAAATTTCAATATTAACAAGAGAAAGAAGTAAGAACTTTGTATTAACAGCTCCGTCTACTAATAATGTCGGATTCTGCATTCTTGAAAGGATGTTGTGCAAAAGTCCCAGTGCATCCGAGTAATTTGAAGAAATCAACGCTCCTTGAAGCATCAAATTAGACAGTTTAACAATCTTTTCGTCATCACCTTCATTTATAGCATCCATCAGTAGTACATTTTCTATAAAATATATTTTTGACGGAGAATAACTGTAAAGACTCATCAAAATGTTTTGATAGACATCTTTTTTATTCTCTTCTATAACATCTGACGGAATATCTGCAGATATGTGTTCTACAATAGACAAAAAGCCTAAACAGTTTTTCAGATACGCATCATAATCTCCGGTTTTCATCGCAAAAACTGAGTTTTTCCATAAAGTGAGGTATTCTTCTTTATAAAATGCCAACCTGCCCATCACGTTGAATGCAGTTGTACTGTCGAGCCCCTTGCCGAGCTTAGATAATATTGTTTTACACAAGAAATCAGAAGCCTCTTTCTTCAAGCCGGAATCAATAACCGCAGAAACAAGTTTTGAATTATCTAAATACAGAACCCCGTCCTGATTATTCACCAAACCTGCTGCTTCAAGAGTCTTTTCTCCGGCTTCAATTTCTTTTATCCCCAATGCAACAAGAGTTTTTTCATCCACTCTTCCGCCAAGGATAGCTAAATACGCCAAAATTAGTGAAACATTAGGATTCTTATTAAACAGCTTAATCCTTGCTTTATACAACCCTTTTAAATCAGACGGGAGAATAACCGATTTTTTGTTTTTAACAATAAGTTTGTTATCGAAATCAAGCAATACTCCTGTCTCTTCCAAATACTTAACAGCATTTTCAAAATATAATAGTGAGCCGTCAAAATTTTCTTTTATTTTTTCAAAATAAAAAGATTGAATAAAATCTGTTGCATCAGATTTAAAAGTTGCAAGACAAGAATCCGTTGTTGTTTTGTGTAATGAGAATTCAGTATAACAATCCGTCCTAAGCAGATTTTTCAACTTGGAATGTACCGAAACCTCTTTTGAGGTTGTAAACACAAATACCGGTTTCACATTCTTAAACTTGTCGAAATACAGCTCCAAAGTTTGTAAAGTCGTGTCATCCAGTCTTTCAAACCCATCCGCAATAATAACAGTTCTATCGAGCGCACGTAAAAATTTGCCCCAATATTCCATATAAGCAAACCTAGCATCCTCCGGAGTCATTGCCTTAACAGGTTTTGAATATACCAAGTCAAACAACTCTTTAAAACGTTTATACAAGTCTTCCGGAATTTTTGACAAATCATTGAATTCATTATGAAACGCCAATTTCCAATAACTTTTGAATAATGATTCAAAAAATCCCCAAGGGCGATAGTTCATCTGCTCACTGCAAGGCACATAAAGCACTCTAAAATCTCTATCCTCAAAGAAGCCCCGTAAATGTGCAGTTCCTATCTGAACATCGTCATCCGAACGAATAGATATTATCTTGTCTTTCTTTTCAAAATCCAAAAGGAGCATTCTTTCCAGCAAAGAAGAGGTGTTGACTCTTTCAAACTTGCACTTCGCTTCTATATCAAAGACTTTGAATGAATAAATATCCTGCTCATCCGTCTTTGAAACTTTTTTAATCTCATGCCGGCTGACCGCAAGGGCACTTTCGGTTTCAGTGTTAGAAGGAGGAATAACATAAGAATCCAACAGTATTTCATAAAACATCAATGTTTGCCCATTTTCTTCAATTGAATACAATGAATCCGTTTTATATTCCTTGTTTATTTCATCGCAAACATACTGATCCAACACAATCTGCATACCTTTTAGGTATTTTTTTGTATTTTTTTTCGTAGTTAACAACTTTACGTTATTTTCATGAGATTCAAATTTTTGCAAATCTTCTGATGATTTTTTTAGCAAAGTTATTGACAGATTTAACGGAGTTCCAAGCTCTTCAATAACTTTTAAATTTAATTCAGAAAAAGCATTCACAATTCGTAATGCCAATCTTACTGCTTTTGCTGACGATGTCGCAAATGACAACTCTTTACTCATATTGACAACAAAGACATCCCCGAAAATAATAAACTTGCAATCAGTTCCCTTAATCTGTGCCAACAACAAGTTTTTCAGTTTAAAAAAGAATTTTGAATACAATTCCTGAGATTTCAATAAACGTCTTATGGCTCTCAATGCTGAGAACTTTATGGCTATTGACGTAAACTCGTCTGTTTCACACTCTTGATAAGCCAAAGAAGTAGCTGTCGGAAATTTACACTTCGGACAAACTTCCGCAGTCGTAGGAACTATCCTTGAACATTTCGCACACTTAACAAGAATTGAATATCCGCACTTTGCACAAACTGAAGACTCACCCAACGTATGACAATTTGGGCATTCCAACAACAAAACCTTGTGGCATTTAGGACACACTGTTTGATTATCATCTACAACACTATGACATTTAGGACATTCCATTCGCTTACTCAAATTCCTTATGGATTACTTTTATATATTATAGTTCAAAATTCTTAATAGTTAAATAATCCAAATAGTTTATGCTATAATAAACACGAGAGGAGTGTTTATATGACGTTAATAGGGATAGTTACAGAACCTGCAATACTGATTATTACAGTGTTTTTTCTGTTTTTCATAATGACCGTACTAAGAAATTATACAAGGGTTGAAAACAGTCTTAAATCTGTTTATGAGTTTTTGAACACACTTAACAAAAAAGAAATCTCATATCGTTTCAGAGAATTAGACGAATTTATGAGTAACAATCCATACACCAGTACTTGTTGGGAAGATTTTAAAAAGGCTTTGATTTTTCCTGAAAAGCTATATACCGCATCTCAAAACGCAAAAGCCGGAAACAACTACACTCCGGAAATATACCTTACAATTGATGCTGCGTACTTTTTCAATGAAGAAACTCTGGTTTATTCTCAAATAAACCACAAATTTATACAAACAATGCCAACCTTGTTAACAGGATTAGGTCCGTTCTTTACGTTCTTAAAAATGGCTATTGCATTCACTGCCGTTGATTTTTCAGCCGGAGCTGCAGATAACTCCATCACCGGCTTGATTGCCAATATTCAAATGGCAGCATTATGTTCCGTTTTTGCTGTTGGTTACTCTTTGTTATTTATGTTTGTTGAAAAAATCCTGTACAACAGAAAGTGCAAAAAATATTACCTTCTCATTCAAAAAGAATTCGTAAGACTTTTTGATGTTTGTACAAGTGAACAATTCTTACTTGACTTAGTCAAAGAATCAAAGATTCAGAACACAAACAATGAAAAATTATTAAAGGCTCTTCCGGAAGACTTTGCTAAAGCTGTCTCAAAATCAATCAATGAGGTTACAACACCTTACTTGGAAAACATTCTCTACAGCCTTAACAAGCTTAATGAAACAATGGACAAGGGTTCCGGCGGAGATGTTGTTGATAAATTATTTTAACCAACGGAGATAACAATGCGACTTAGACCAAAACACGAAGATTCCGGCGAAGGAAATATTTTCTGGGTTACAATGACAGACCTTATGACAGGGCTGGTATTGGTATTCATTGTATTGTTTTTCTACACTTACATCAACAGCCATTATCAATCTCTGCAACAAGATTTGGCAAAAGAGAATGCTTCAAAAACACTCCAAGAGTCATTAAAAAATCAAGATATAGAAGCAAACATCGACCCAGTATCCGGTATTGTTAAAATCTCTGACTTGGAGCTTTTTGACGTAAATAGCTATAAATTATCCCAAAAAGGAAAGGTTTATTTGGACAAATTTGCTCCGGCTTATTTGAATTCCATATTTACAAATGATTACTTAAATAAAAATATTGATAAAATAATTATTCAAGGACACACGGATTCTCAAACATTCCAAGGCAAATACACCCAAGACGAACAATATATGAAAAACATGGAACTGTCTTTGAACAGAGCTTACGAAGTTGCAAATTATATAACAAACACTCCTTACAATAAAAAGAACGGAAACCGTTTGCGTAAAATGATTATTGTTGAAGGCGCAAGCTTCTCCCAACCAATATTAGTGAATGGCAAAGAAGATTATTCAAAAAGCAGAAGAGTTGAATTAAAAATCACGTTAAAGAACAACAAAAACTAACTGCAACCCCAACCAATGCTGCTATTATTATGTAAAAAAGTGGGTCTTTTTTAGATTTCCAACTCATCAATAGCAACGCTGCTAACAAAATCATTCCTTTTAAGTCGCCTAAAGACGGTTTTACCAAACCAATTGCAACTGAAGTTAAAAGAGCACAACTAATAGGTTTCAGAGTCGTTATAATTGATTTTACATAAAAGTTATCACTAAATTTTTTCAAGAGTTTTGATACAATCAAAACAAGTATCAGAGACGGAATCATTTCAGAAATCGTCGCAAACAAAGAACCAACAACTCCCGCTGTTTTTAGACCTGCATAAGTTGCCACATTTATACCGACTGGCCCCGGAGTAATTGATGCAACAGCAACCATTTGAGTCAATTCGTCAAACGTATACCACCCATACTCTTGCGCAATATGATATAGAAACGGAATAGTTGCATATCCGCCACCAAATGAAAACATTCCAATCTTAAAAAACTCTAAACTTAAAAGAAGAAATATCACCCTTGTACCTCCTCTTTAAAAG
>CAKVMU010000098.1 GCA_934773085.1 uncultured Candidatus Melainabacteria bacterium | reverse complement strand
TAAAAAAGACGGACATATTATTGCTGCAACCCATAATTGCAGAGAATGTTATGAAGATGTAACTGCTCATGCCGAGATTCTGGCTATAAAGGAAGCTCAAAGAGTTTTGGGTACATCCCGATTGTCGGATTGTGATATGTACGTGACATTAGAGCCTTGTCCGATGTGCGGGTGGGCTATTTTGCAGTCCGGAATTAAAAATTTGTATTTTGGCTCGTATAATCCCCAATATGGAGCATTTGAGTCAAAGTTAAACTTGAGAGAGATTGCTAATTCCAAAATAAAAGTGTATGGTGGTATAGAAGAAGATACTTGTAATGAAATACTTGAAAAATTTTTTAAGAGGATTCGATGATTACAAAAGCAGAGCTGGATTCACTTGTCAGCAAGTATGAAACAGAAGAGTTTATAAAGGACGACCCAATACAGTTTTTACGCCGCTATACGACAAAAACCGATGTTGAATTAGCAGGTTTTATTGCATCCCTGTTTGCATACGGAAGCAGAAAAATTTTTATAAAAAAATTGGATGAGATTTTTGCGAAAGCTGAGGGGGATATCACAGGGTTTATAAAAAATGGTGAGTTTAAATCCTTGCGTGGAGTTGAATACCGCTTTTCGAAAGAAAATGACATTATTCCTATTTTTGATATTTTAAGCAAGCTATATAACGAGTCTGACGGTTTGGAGGAATTATTTAATTACGGTTACAAAGACGAAGGAGTGGAACAGTCTCTAAAAACAGTTGTAGATTATTTTTACTCAAGAGCTCCAAAAACGGTTGGGCAAGGGTTTTATCATATGATACCAAATCCTGCAAACGGCGGTGCGATGAAAAGGATGAATATGTTCTTGAGGTGGATGGTGAGAAAGCCGCCTGTCGATGCCGGTATTTGGAAGTCGATTCAGCCTAAGGACTTGTTGATTCCTTTGGATGTACATGTAGCACGAGTATCAAGACAAATGGGACTTTTGAATCGAAAAAGTAATGATTGGAAGGCAGTTCAGGAATTGATGGTTCCGTTGAGAAAATTCTGTCCGGAAGATCCTGTAAAATATGATTTTGCAATGTTTGCTTTTGGTGTAGAATTGAATGGTGAAAAAGTAGGAGCTTAAGTATGGAAAAATTCGATTATAAATCAGCAAGGTTAGTCGGGATAGTTTTGTTAATATGCTTTATTTTTATAATGGTAGTATGGCATGCATTCCAATATTTACCGGATTCAGCTCCGGTTGAAAAACAAAACAATAGTGTAACCGTTCCTGCGGACGATGACTCAGAAGATGTTCAAAATGATGAAGAAAACAAATCCGAGGAAGCTGAAGATAAAACTGAAGATTCCGCACCGGAAATTAATGAGCTTGAAACAAAAGATAATATTCAATTAGAGCCTATCGATAATCCTGATGAGCAGAGCGACAAAAACGAATCTCAAGAAGATTCTGTATCGTCAGTATTCGAATCCGCAAATAATTATATGAATGAAAAGCAGTATGCAAAAGCATTGGGCGAGTTTGACAAAGCTGTTAGAATGACCGATGACATAAAACTTAAGGCTAATTGTTATGAACAAATGGCTACAATATATGCAATAATGAAACGTTACGGTTCCGGACTTGCATTTGCCCAAAAAGCTTATAACTTGGCACCTTCAACATCAAGGGAATTGCTGTTGGCACGCTTGTATTACAAAACTGGCGATATTGATAAAGCGACAAGAAGAGTTAATAACGTTTTGCAAAGAGATTTCTCTTTGGATAGGTAAACAAAGTTAACAAATACTTGATTTAAGATATTGTTTATAGTAAATTTAGCCTTGTAGAGTGCTTACGCCAATATGACACTCACATCGGTTCGAAAGTCTTTGTAGTCGATGACAGAGATGGAAGAGCCAAACATAAAGGAAAACCATTATGAATTTAAAGAACAAACAGGAAATCATAGAAAAATTTGGTGCTAATGCAAAAGACACTGGTTCTGCAGAAGTTCAAATTGCTATGTTGACTCAAAAAATTTCTGAATTAACAGAACACATGAAGGCTAACAAGAAAGACTTCGCAACAAAACGTGGTCTTTTAATGATGGTTGGTAAAAGAAAGAGACTTCTTTCATACTTGAAAGAAAAGAATCTTGATGGTTACAGAAGCCTTATTAAAGAACTTAATATCAGAGGTTAATAAAAAATCCGTTCGAAAGAACGGATTTTTTATTTCTAAATATTTTCTATGCGTTTTTAGTCTTTCAGTATCTTCTCAATATCGCCGCTATATAATTCGTACAATTTTGTTATTGATGGTGTAACATTATCGCCCAAGTTTTCATAGGTATCCTTTAATTCTTTAGCTGCTTCTTTCAAGCCTTTTTCATCATTAGGATTCTTCATTGCTTTTCTGTAAGCGTCCGCAGCTTTACTAAATGTTTTCAAATCATCAGTTTTAGAAGACACCCCGCCATCTTCCATATCACTGATTTGACGATCTAAATCAAGCACTTGCTGCATTTTGTTACTCAATTTGTTGTACTCTTTTCCAAGAGCATTAATTTGTTTTTCGTAGTCTGCCGTCAAAGTCTTAGCTTCTTTTTGAGCAGTCTCAATTTCCTTTTCTTTAGCCTTTATATCTGATTTTAATTTTTCAACTTCTGCTTGAATCCCCGCTTTATCCTCTTCGGATGCACCTTGCAGTTCGCCTAACTTTGCAGTCAAAGCATCCTGCAAGCTTCCGAGTTCACCTTGCAAACCTGTAATTTCAGAGTTTTTCGTCTGAATTTCGCTATCTGCTTCATCTTTAAGAGATTTTATTTCATTAAGCTTATCGTCTTGAATTGTATTAAATTCAGTTGTTTCTTTTGCTCCGATTTGTTCCATCAACACGTGACGCTCTTTTTGAAGCTCTTTCAAAGTTTCTTCTTTTGCTTCTTCTGTGGTAACATTTTTTGATTTGTTCTCAATTTTAGCAGCTGTGTGACTTGCAACCTTCATGAAAATACTAGGTCCTAGCTGTGCTAAAGTTAATCCTAATAAAGAATGACTGGATGCACCGCGCAAACGATTTTCTTTGGCTACATCAATTTGCTCGCCGTTTCTTAATGTATAAATTTTTGCACTTCCGTCTGAAATTGCGCCCATCTTCTTATCCTTGTGTTATCTTACATATATATAAAGTCATAAAAAAATATCCGATTTCACTATCGGATATTTTTGTTACAAAACTTAATATAGGGAGAATTTCTTACGATTTCTTGTTCTCCGGATAAATCAAATCAAACGCTTCAACTATTTTCGCGCTCTTTTCGTCACCGGACATATTATCATAAATTAATTTAATTTTATTTTTCCATTCTTTCTTCTTATCACTACTTGCTGTTTTATATTCTTTTACTGCTGTGAAGAAATCACGTTTAGTAAAACTAGCCTCAGCTTTTGTGCTATATGAACCGTCTTCTGCTTGCGCAAACTTATCATTCAATTCAGTCGTGCTGACTCTGTTGAATTTATTTCCGTCAGCTTTATTAAGAGTTTGTTCGTCCTGAATACTTTGCCAGCCAGCACGTTCCGCATTAAGGGTAAGAAGCTCTTTTTGGATTTTAATAATTTCGGAGTTTCTTTCCCGTTCAGCCTTATCTGCAGCGACGATTTGTGTCTCCAATTCTTTGATTTCTGCTTCAACATCTTCTATAGATTTAAGAGCTTTTTCAGCATCCTCTGATTTTTGCTTTAATTGCTCTAAATTAGGATCATCACTTTTAGCATTTTTATATTCATTAATAATGCGTTCATAATCATTTTTGTTGCCAAGAGCTTTCAGTTGGACTTTTTTGGTTGCCAAATCACTACTCAAGTCTTTGAATTTTTTAGATGTCGGGTCATCTGTTATATTATACGACAAAGCCTCGTCAACACTGCTACAACCTAGATTTTGTAGTATTGCATCAATTCGTCCATTCAAATTTTCAAGGTTTGTCTCAACATTTTTTGTAGAAGTTTCTTGTTTGTGAGCAATAAACTGGTTCAGAACATTACCGCCAATTTGCATAAAAACATTCCCGAGCGCAAAACCAGCCATTGCATCAAAATTATATTCTCCGTTACAACTATTGTAGAAGATATTGTTGCCGAAGATGCTTCCGCAGCTGCTGAATCCGCTACCAAAGATATTGCCGAATCCGCAACCAATGTTTCCGAATCCAAGACCGCTGAAGCCGTTTGAGAACATATTCATATAATTGTAGTTGAATGTCATCTTAATATCTTCCATCTTAGTCTTACATTTATATAAAGTTTATATAAAAATTCCGATTTCAATGAAGTTTATTATTGTTACAAAACTTAATAATTGGTTCTATTTTAAATTGACATTCTTTTCCAAAAAGTCTGTGAGGTTAAAGTCTTTCCTTATGTTTCCGTCGATTTGTTTAAATGTTTCCAAGTTTTCTGAAATTTTGCTGACAGGAGTTTTGTTTGTTAAAAACGGAAATGCTTCTATTTTGCAGTTTGTTTTAGCTTTATCCGCAACTGCAATTATTTTAGGGAGCATTTCTAATTTTTCTAATTGTACGCTTGGAGAGATAAAGCTGTTTAACCCGTCAACAAAACTTTGTTCTTTCGAAAAATCCATCAGAACTCCTCCTTTGAGGGTTGCATCGGCGATATCTCCTACAAGTGGAATTGTTGCTTTTATATGCGGGGCGGCTTCTTTGCATTCAAATAAAGGCGTGATAGAAGCTAATGCATATTTAGAGGCTATTGAATCGGAGTTGTCTATGATTGCTCTAGATAAATCCAAAGCTTCCGGATTTTCTTTTGATATCTTCGGCAATTTTTCCATAAGAAATTTAAAAAAACTTTTTCCGTCAATGTTACCTTTTTTTATATCAATGGATTTGTTTATCATTTCGGTAGAGTTTGCAAGTTCGCAAATATCAGATACCAGTCCCAAATGTTTTGGATTCATAGATTTTAATTCTTTTTTGAATTGAGCAACTTCCGGAAATTTTTCCGCAAAATAATCAATGTTGTTCAACAGTTGTTTAGTTGTTCTTGAATCCGGCTTACGTTTGATATTTCCAAATTGTTCCCATCCACCGTTAAAAATTCTCTTTGTCAAAACTGCATTCTTAGATATTAAATCCATAGCAATACTCCTTTTTAATAGGATAAAAACCTGTAAAAACATTATTTGCTATGGAAGTTAACTCGTGTTAGTATACTTTTATTGAAATGGGAACAGTGTTTATAAATGGAAGGAAACTTGAATGAGTGAAGAAACTAAAAGATGTCCTTTTTGTGGCGAAGAAATTCTTGCTGTAGCAAAAAAGTGCAGATTTTGTGGTGAATGGTTAGAAAAAGAGAATAAAAATGAATCAGAAAAGCCAATTGAATCAGAAACGTCAACGGAATCTGAAAATGCAACAGAATCTGAAAAAGGTGAAAACGTTTTAAGTAAAATTAGTTTCTTAAAAGATTATTACAAGGATGGAAAACTTGATTTTGAAAAAATAAAACAAACTTGTTCTGATTTTGCCGACAAGACTGATAACTGGAATGATTTGCTGAACGACTTATTGAAAAATAAAAAGGTTATAGGCGGAGTTGTGGTTGCGTTAGTCTTTTTATTTGTAATCAGCCATTCTTCAAATCCTATTATTGCCGGTTGTACAGAAGAAGGCACTACACCTACTTTTGTAAATCATGCTCAAACAAGATATTATTGTAGAAATAATAGATACTATAATCAAGTGTATTTCAACTACAAATATACTGATAATTATCCGTCAATATCTGTTTATGATGAGGATATATTTTTAGGCTCAATGGAAAGAAAAGACGGAGAGTTTGTATGCTCTCTTTATAACAAACCCGATGAAATTGGGCATTGTAGTCCAGCTAAACTAAAAAAACTTGTCAAAAGCAATAAGAATGCAATTGTGAAATTAAGAGAATTAAATAAACATAGACGTGCAATGGCACAACTTGATTATGACACATACTCAATTTGGTCCCATCTAATGCACATATATACGGGAAACCGTAGCTTAATCACACCGAATTCTAATCAGATAATGGAAGAATTCTCAAAGAAAAACTGGGTAGATAGAGTCGTAGACCGCCAAGCATTATCAAATGACAGAACACTTGTTTCCATAAGTCCTGATGGTACTAAATATACTGTATATGACAATGTTGATGATCCGCATTATATGGCAAGTTATGAACTTGTGCCAGTAGATCAAGGTTCTTCGTACCATGCATATAATGTAAAATCTAATCCTATTGATGAAATTATTCCGGCGCCTGATTTTATTAAAAATCCGGAAAAATTGCGCAGATTGACAGACGAAGAGATGCAAGTAAACATTTTATATGAGTAATGAAAATGAGTGAAGAAACTAAGAAATGTCCATACTGTGGTGAAGAAATCTTAGCTGTAGCAAAAAAATGCAGATACTGCGGGGAATGGCTTGAAAAGAAAAACGACGAACCTGCGGTGAAGACTTCTGCGCCTTTGAGCGAAGCGGAACTGGATAAAAGAATTAATATAGGCACAGTAATACTAGTAGTATTAATTATGTTTCTGTGCCCAATGTCTCTTGGAAAGGCTTGTTTGCTCGGCCTTGTGTTGGGGATAATAACAATGGTTATAAAAAATATGTACAAAAATAAACAGGGTGGATA
>CAKVMU010000097.1 GCA_934773085.1 uncultured Candidatus Melainabacteria bacterium | reverse complement strand
TTGCTAAAGATTTCGTTCGTGAACTCAAAGACGATTCTATCAGATTTATCTCTACTCTTATTAAATAAGTAGCGGGGGTAAATTTATTTAGACTATTGATGCGGTAAATCAAAGATTTACCGCATCCTACAACTAAAATCGTCCAGCCAGTTGTTTCCACCTACCAGCCCTATGAATTTACCCCTATTTACCCATCCCTCCTGATTGATTTTTTTAATAATTCTATTAAAATAGTTGTATGCATAAGAAGATTTTATTAATAACGGCCTTGTTACTTATCATGCCGGCATACGCAGAGTATGACCCTCTATCCGATGAACCGATAAGAAGTCCGGAAGAATTTGAGAACATAGATTCCGAACCAATGGAATTTGAATACACGACTCCAGAAACACCGCTTGTGATTCAGGTCAAACCTACTAAAAATTATTCGGAAATATACAAGAATCTTGAACCTGCTGATTTTTCGTACATGCACGACATAGACCCAGATCAATATTACGACATGAAAGATGCTGCATGGTCTCCATACCCACTTTTGAGACTAAATTCACCAATTTATTTTAAAACCCAAACTATTGAGCCTGGGTATTATTTACTTACTCCGAGAGAACATAAAGGAAAATGGTATTTGTTATTCAAACAGAATGGCAAAGTTGCACATATAGTTCCTGTGTATGAAAGAGATATTACTCCAGAATTTTTCTACGACAAGCACCTTTCCAAGCCAAAATTAACCCCGTCACAAAAAGTACATATGGGAATTCTGAATTTTCTCGGAAACTTTAACAGCACAAAAAGAAAAGAACCGATACAGACTTACATGGAAATCAATGACTTAGAAAACTATTTTGTTTCCATTGTTATCTATTACGGTTCTCACAAATATTCTACAATCTTTAGAACAATCCGCCTCTAAACAGTCGGATGGAATGACGTAATGGTTGTGTGCAAAGAAAATTTTAAAATCTTCTTTGCACACAAAACAAATGTTAGTAAATATTTAACGTTTGCTAATTTATTTATAAACATCCATCAACTCTTTGCCGTGTGTCCAATATTTAGCCAAAATTCCAAGTTGTTCTTGTTGATATAGACTACCATACCCTGGTTCTGCATATGGTCCATCACATTTTTCGATTGCATTTCTAATCAAATCAGGTGTTATTTTTTCACCATTAGCAATTCTACCTTCTAAGTATTCAACCATTTTTAAGGTATTTTCCATTTGACCTTTACCATATGAGAATTCTACATTTTTCAAATTAGCAATTACATCTTCAGTAAATCCTGCTTTATCGAGTGTTGCCTTTCGTTGAGCAGCTTCTGTAGCTATTCTCTCACTATCAGTAAAGAAGCGTCCCTCTTTTTTGTATGCAGCTCTTACTTCTTCTGCTTTTGACCAATATTTATTAAGTACTTCTAACTGTTCTTGTTGATACAGCCTACCATACCCTGGTTGTGCATATAGTCCATCACATTCTTCGATTGCATTTCTAATCAAATCAGGTGTTATTTTTTCACCATTAGCAATTCTGCTTTCTAAGTATTCAACCATTTTTAAGGCATCTTCCATTTGAGCTTTACCATATGAGAATTTTTCATTTTTCAAATTAGCAATTACATCTTCAGTAAATCCTGCTTTATCAAGTCTTGCTTGGCGTTGCAATTCTGACATCGTAACAGCTTTTGTTTTTGTTGGTTTTGCTTCTGCTGGCTTAGCAATGTTTGCAGGTTGTGGTTCAACAGGCATTTTTGCCTCTACTGGAGGAGTTTTTGCTGAAGCTGTTTCTAACGAAGGCTCTGCAGCATTCGCAGCTGGCATTTCTGCCGATACCGGTTTTGCTGTTTCTGTCGGTTTAGATTTGCCCATTTTACGACCACCAAGCGCTGATAATGCAACCACTGCAGCACCTGTTCCAGCTTCTTCATATCCAGCTTTTGCAGTGCCGTCATTATCTGCTTCTTTAGCCCCTTTTAAGCCATCATAAATAGCTTTTGCGCCGAAGCCAAGACCTACAAGCACAAGACCTGCTGCAACTATTGGTCCTGCTGCTACTCCCAAGGCAGCCAAAGCACTCGTTGCACCGTATGCAACAACTGCAGTTCCACCTATTGCAACAGCAGATTCAACAGGATTTTTAGCTATACTTTTTACAATTCCACCAGCAAAGCCTTTTGCTAAAAATTCAGCTTTTTCTCCTGTAGAAATTTTTCCATCATCTTTGCCATCGGTAGAAATTTTATCTCTATCAGACCACCAATCAGAAATATATTTTCCAACGCCATTTTGAGTTGTTGGTTCATATGAGTCACCGATTCCAGTGGCACTACCAGACCCACTTAATTCAGCCTGAAGTATTTTGCCGGCTTCTTCTGCTAATTTTTGATTTTGACTGTTTGCAATTTCTTGCAATTTTTCTAAGTCTACTTTGCCATTTACCACAACTTTTTGTTGTAAAGTATGCGATAACTGTTCTGGTAAGATTGTCATTGTTCACACTCCGTTCTCTTTTTTTTACTATGTTTTACTTATTTGCATCTTACTTTTTGCTTTATGTAACACAATACAAATTGTGTTACATAATTGGACACATATTGGATATTTTTCGTATGTGGAAAGTAATATAAACAAGTAATTTAAGGAGTAATATATGGAATATGTAGAACCAATACGAGATAGGGAAACAATTAACCTAGTAAAACGAATTTTAAAAGAGCACAGCACTCGTAATTATTTATTATTTTTAATGGGTATAAATAGCGGATTGAGGATTTCTGATATCTTAAAACTTAAAGTTAAAGATGTTTTAAATAAAAACTATATTGAAATAAAAGAACAGAAAACTGGTAAACTAAAGCGATTCCCTATTACCAATTCTTTTAAAACAGAAATGAATGAATATTTGATAGGCAAACACCCCGAAGATTGGCTATTTTCTAGTCAAAGAGGTGGCAAGGCTATTACAAGAATTCAAGCATATAGAATTATTAATAACGCTTGTTTTCAAGCAGGAATTAAATATAGAATTGGAACTCATACACTCAGGAAAACTTTTGGATATCATTTTTATCAGGAAAATAAAGACGTTGCTTTATTACAAAGCATTTTAAATCATTCTGCTCCATCAGTTACACTTCGATATATTGGTATAAACCAAGATATTATTGATTCTAGCTTAAATGCATTTAGTTTATAAAAGTAGAAATAAATTCTTGTTAAATAAGCATTTTGAGAAATATATGTTAAATTTTGTTACAATTTTTCAAAAAATATTAAAGATTTTAAATAAAATGCCGATATATAAATTGCAAGGGTTTTGTAATTTGACTTTTTGTTCAAATTATATTTACCCCCATGTAACACAATTTGTATTGTGTTACTTTTTTTGTAACATATTGGATACTATGACTTTTGTCATTAGGCTAATTTAGTTCTATTGATATTATTAAAATACAACTTAAAATATGAGACCTTCTCAAATTTTAATGAAATCCAGCAAAGTATGTTAGAGTAGACATATAAAAGGAGAACATTATTTACCACCTTATGGTATATTTTTAATGCGAAAATCTAAAATGGTATTTTCGCTATACGCTCAAATACCATTTTAGATTTGGATTACCTTGTTAGTTTCATTAAAATTTGTTAAACTCCCAATTGTTCCACTGATTTATGTTTTGACACAGAGTATCTTGATTTGTAATCTTCGTATCTACTTACGAATTCCAAATCTTCATCTTTATTTCTGTGATTATATTCGTGTTTATCTATTGTTTTGTCTTGAAGCTGAATTACACTTGTTGCAATATTTCCGCAATGCGCAGCTATTCTTCTCAAGTCATTCAACAAATCAGAGAACAAAAAGCTTATCTCAGCCGTACACAAACCGTCTTTAAGACGTTGTATGTGACGGTTTTTAACCTTTCTAATAATTTTTTTGATAACAGCTTCCAACGGTTCTACCTCTTGCGCAAGCAGAGCATTATCAGTTTTGTATGCTTCAAAAGATACCATAAAGATTTCTGAGACAGCATGAACAATTACTTTTAATTCTTCTACCGCATCTGTTGAGAGTTTATGTTCGCTCTCTTTCAATTTTTCTGCAATCTTTAACATGTAAGAAGCGTGGTCACCAATTCTTTCATAATCACCAATTGCCAACAATAATTGAGAAATACGATTACTGTCTTCTTCTGAAAGTTCCTTTCCGGATAATTTCAACAAGAATGAATCTAATTTGTCTTCATACGTATCAATTTTAATCTCATTATTTCTGATTTGTTCGGCTTTTCTTGAATGATAACTTTTAAGCATCTTTGTTGAATTTATAAAGTTAAATTCAACAGTTTCTGCCATTTTGATAGTTTGCCTATAAGCTTCTGATATAGCAAAAGACGGAGCGAGGAGCAATCTTTCGTCGAGAAGAACAGTCTTGTCCTTAGTTTCTTTTTCCGGAACAATAGCAATTGCAGATTTTTCAAGCAACTTAGTGAACGGGAATAAGATAATAGTTGTCGCTATATTAAATATTGAGTGTACGACAGCGATTCCGAATGGTGAAATATTCTGCGGAACAAATCCAAATTTAAATATTACATTACCTAATTCAAACGCTGACAAACAAATTATCACACCAAATACATTAAACAAAACGTGAACAGCAGCTACACGTTTCGCTGCAGTATTTACACCAATACTTGATAACACTGCAGAAATACAAGTACCAATATTTTGTCCCATAACTATCGGGATTGCCATTCCGTATGTCATTCCGCCAACCATTGACAATGCCTGCAATATACCTATAGATGCTGCTGAACTTTGAATAATTGCAGTAACAACAGTTCCGACTAACACACCAAGTATTGGGTTCGTAAACATTGTCATCATATGTGAAAATCCTGGCATATCAGCTAAAGGAGCCATTGAATCCGCCATAACTTCCATACCAAACATCAGTATTGCGAACCCTATTAAAACAGAACCTACATTTTTTCTTCTGTTACTTTTTGCTGCCATTATTAAAACAACACCAACTATCGCCATAATAGGAGAAAAGGATTCAGGTTTTAATAATCTTACAAAGAAATTAGAACTCTGAATCCCTGATAAACTTAATATCCAAGCGGTAACAGTAGTACCGATGTTTGACCCCATTATAACGCCAATCGCTTGTGATAATTTCATGATGCCTGAATTAACCAGACCAACTAACATAACCGTTACTGCCGAAGATGATTGAACTGCCGCCGTAATTCCCGCACCAAATACCAAACTCTTCAACGGGTTTGAGGTCATCTTCTTAAGTATTCTCTCAAGACGCCCTCCGGCAATTTTTTCCAAACCTCCCGACATAATCGTTATGCCATATAAGAAAAACGCCAGCCCTCCGCATAACGTAAAAATCGAAAATATGTCCATAATAACCTTCCTTTATCCTTTTTTTCACAAAAAAAGGGCATATATTTTTAGTGTAGCATAAGAAAAATTTTTGTACGAATATTCTGAAAATTATTGAGAAATATTTACAATCTTGAGATTTTTATATAAGTTTGTTACAATTCTTAATAATGAGCAGCAAAAAAGGCAATTTTTCAGAAGTTAGATACTTTATATATACATAAGAGATATTTAACGATAAGAGAGGCTTTTATGACAGACGAAACAAAGTCAAAGTTCACTGTTATTACGAACAAAGATTTAGATAATAAAGTAAAACCTAAACCAGAGCCCACATCCGGATATCAGACGAATCCGTTTTACGAAAGACTTGTCAAATTTGCGAACGACAAACAACGAAAACGATTTACGATAGAGGATTTATTGAGATAAATGTACCAAATAAAGAATCGAATATACCCCGCCTTTGATAAAACTCAGAAAAGCGGGGTTTGTAATTTTTTAAGAGCTTTAGTTAAACAAAACTTAAGTAATAGCGTAGAAAGTATTTTGAATAAATTTCTCGATGACGAAAGATATTATCAGGAACTAAATGCCTCCAGATTTCCGTTTTTAGCAGATTTTATTGATGATATTGACTTTTTAAAAGACACAAGGGATTACATCAGGGAGTGCAAAAAGTATTATGAATACAAAGAGAAACAACGCCCTCTGATAGAAGCGCAGAAAGAATTTGACAAAAAGAAACGCAAATTTCTGCAAGAAGTAAAGATGTCAAAAGAAGCACCTACAAAAAAACAACTTTACTACTACGACAGATTGTGCAAAAAATATTCTATAGAGAAGAAAAATACAGACGAATTGTCAAAATTAGATTTGCGTAACGAAATAGAAAGTATTTTAAATGAACATTCAGACGATTACAAAAACATTGATTGATGCTGGTATTGAACCCAATGAAGCGAAGTGTGAAATAAAAATTTTACTTGAACATTTTTGCAATTACACAGATGCTGACTGGGCCAGAGGCATCTTTCCTAGTGAACACCAACTGGAAGTTTTAAACGAAAAAGTTAAATTACGCACAGAAAAGAGACTCCCCGTTCAATACATAACCGGCGAAGCTTGGTTTATGGGAGAATTTTTTAAAGTTTCTCCTGATGTATTAATACCGAGAGATGAAACGGAAATTCTTGTTACAGAGGCAATTGAGACAATAAAAGCAAAAGAATTAACCACGGTTTTTGATATCGGAACCGGCTCCGGCTGTATTG
>CAKVMU010000096.1 GCA_934773085.1 uncultured Candidatus Melainabacteria bacterium | reverse complement strand
ATAATACACCGAGGTTTACAATAATCGGCATTTCTTTTGCCACAGACAATGAAAGCAAGAATATACCATTTTCCATTGTAATAAACCCGATTACGTTTGACAAAACTTTATGCTTGATTGTAATCAGCCATAAGCTTGTTATAATCATTGAGATTGAAACCCCAAAATAAACAGGAGCTATAAGCTTAAATTCCGGAGATGCAGTGTTTGCTGCCAAAATACAAGCAAAAAGAATTATACTTGAAATAACAAGGCAGTAGAAATGCGGAATATTCGCATCTGTATCTCTGTGTGCGTGGGTCTTTTTAACAACCTTCTTCAAGAACCACGGAATAACAACCGCTTTTACAATAAGTGTTTCAAACACAACGAACGCAAGACCTGCAATATGCGGAATATTCGCTATTAAAGCTTCTTTTTCCGCAAAAAGAGATGCAAACCACGGTTCTTTTGCCACACCGGCAAGACATACAAAGAACAACAACCAACCCTGTGCTACAAGCATATTCACGTGAGCGGCAAGTCTGCTTGTTGATGCAATGTAAATCATTGATAAACCAAGTAAAATTATAAAAATATTTTCCATAACCTCAACCTAATTTCCATATATCCTGTAAGTAACAAGTGCAAGAATTAACAAAGCAACCAACGTCATAATGAATACAAATTCAAAAACGTGGGTCATTCTGAATCTTGCAATTGAAGACTCAATTGTACCTATCAAAACTGAAAGTAAAAATACTATTGCCAAGAATGCAACTATTGTCCAAAGAACACCTAAGTTCATCGGAATAATCAAGTTTGCAATCAAAGCCTCAAATAAAAACATTTTAATTGCAGCACCCCAGGTTATCATACCTAAATCAGCACCAGAATTATCCAATATCATAACTTCGTGAATCATTGTCAATTCCAAGTGAGTTGTAGGATCATCTACCGGAACTCTGCAGCCTTCTATCAGCAACATAATAAATAATGCAACTGCCGCAAGAATAATTATTAAGACACCATAAACACCTGCGCTTGCAAGGATTGATTTAAAACTATCAAAAGAATAATTCTGACTTAAAGCCGCAATTGAACCCATCAAAATGAAGAATGCAGGCTCAACAAGGGTTGAGAAACAAGCTTCTCTTGATGCACCCATACCTTCAAAACTACTTCCGGTGTCAAGTGCAGATATGAGAGAGAAAAACTTCCCAAACGCCAAAATATAAGCAAATATTATAAAGCCAAACGGAATATTAATAACCGCCTGACCTGTTGCCAATGGAACAAACATTGCTGCAAAAATAATTGAAGCAAAGCTTATAACAGGACTTACTCTAAATACCCAAGATGTTGTTTTACTGTATACAGCATCCTTTTTCATCAATCTAAGAAAATCCCATAATGGTTGCCAAATGCTTACACCTTTTCGTCCTGCCCAGAACGCTTTTGTTTTTTTGATAACACCCGTCATCAAAAACGGAGCAAGCACTAATATTAATATATTTAATAATGTTATTGCCATTGTTTTCTCCCTCTATCCCCAGATTACCAAACATATAACTGCGGCAACTAAGAATATTAAACCAAATAAAATATACTGTTGAATATTACCGTTTTGAATTCTTTCAAATTTAGCAAGAATCTTTTCATCCCATTTCAAAAGCGGTTTAACAATATAAGCTTCTTCAATATCTTCAATTTCAAGCTCATAATAAGCATCCTTAGGGAAGAATTCTTTTGGTTTCTTAATGTGTGAAACACGTTTGAATAACGGTTTCAAAGTAGAAACAAAAAGATTTGCATAAGAAGATGCTGTATATTGCATATGACTATTAGCTCTGTTGTAACCACAACCCCAAGTGCAGTGTTCTTCGTATTTTCTGTTAATCAACAATCTTACAACAAGGATTGCTATTACAACTAGTAAGAATATAAAGAACATCATACTCAATGATTGCATTACGCCAATAACAGTTTCAAACATTGGCAATGCTGCATTTCCTGTCACAAACATTGAAACAGGTGATAAAATCCACTTAATAATATATTGCGGATACATACCGATTAAGAATGTAAACAACGCCAATACTGACATTGGGAATATCATAACCGGACTTACATCTTCTGTGACATTTGCAGCTTTTTCAGAACGAGGCTCACCTAGGAACATGATTCCGGAAGCCTTTGTGAAACAAAGAACTGCCATCGTACCTACCATTGCCAACGCAGCGAATGAAATTATAAGAGTAATGAATGCCCCAATATCAGATGCCGGAACACCAATCAACATACCCACATAGATTAGAAATTCACTGATAAATCCGTTAAACGGTGGTAATCCGCAAATTGCAACGGAACCAATTATGAACATCAATGCTGTGTAAGGCATTTTCTTAATCAATCCACCAAGAGATTCAATATTTCTTGTATGAGTTTTTAAGTAAACACTGCCTGCAGCAAAGAATAATAATTCCTTGAATATTGAGTGGTTTAAAACGTGTAAGATTGCGCCTGCAAACCCAAATGTTGCAACAATAGGATTTCCATATGCAAGTCCTAACATACCAATACCGATACCGATACCGATTATACCAATATTTTCAATACTGTGATATGCAAGAAGTCTCTTTATATCGTGTTGAGTTATTGCATATAACACACCATATAAAGCTGATATTACAGCAATTACAAGCACTGTATATGATATTAATTTTGAAGGAACTCCTATCAAACTTACAATTCTCAGAATTCCGTAAATACCGGTTTTAATCATAACACCAGACATAATGCCTGAAACGTGTGTTGGTGCTGCCGGATGAGCATCCGGTAACCAGTTGTGGAACGGAACAAAACCTGCCTTGATTCCAAAACCGATAAATCCAAGAATAAATGCAATATTTGCAAGTTGAGGATTCTCTGTCAAAACTTTTGCATAATCAGCAAAATTCAAACTGTCCGCCGCATTTGTTAACATAACAAACATTGCGGTAATAAAGATTACTGAAAAATGCATATAAACAAGATACTTAATGCCGGCAGATAAAACTTCTTTCTTTTCACCTTCGAATATTACAAGGAAGAAGGAAGAGAGTGACATCAATTCCCAAACGATTAAAAAGAATAAACCGTTTTGGATAGTCACAACACCCAACATTGAAGCGATCAAAAGCATTAAGAAAAAGCAGTGTGAAGAAACATTCATACCCTTTTTCAAATAAGGCTTCATATAACCGTTTGCGTACATAGTTCCTAAAAAACTCATTACGGAAATTACTATAATAAATATTGCTGACAGCGGGTCAATAACAAAATTTATTTTTCCGAAAAGTGATGAGAAATCTAAAGAACCTACTAAACTTTGTCCGTTATAAAGAACGAATCCTGCCGGAATTAATGCGGTTCCGGCTGCTAACAAAGTTAAGATTGAACAAATTTTTAGTTTGAAATCTTCTTTTACGAAAAGCGAAAATAACGCTCCACAAAGTAGGATTCCAATTGATAAAGCAAAGTATTCCATAACTATTTACATTCCCAAAATTTTAGTGTCTGTCTTCTTACAGACTTTGTTATATTCCGAACAAAACATAAATGCAAGAGCAAAAATTTGGAGTTAGTACAATTTCGGATTTACTTTGCGGACTCAACGGTTTCTGCCGGTTGCTTGTGAGCTATTTCGTCTCTGATTTGAACGCCTAAACGTGCAGCTAAAGCGGTAACAAGTGCAAAACAAGTATAACTTAACAAGCCAACCCTGTTTGTTTTTACAACTTTCTTCATCAAATCTGCGGACAAGAAATTTTTCGCTAGTTTCTCGCCTTTGTAACTTGCCAATCCTTCTTCAAGTATAGCCGGTACAAACGCAAGGAAGGACAATTTTCCTACATTATTTTTAATAAAATCTGTCGTTTTATCCACAAATCCTTTAGGTTTTTCATCTTTTTCTTTTTTGGTTTTGAGCAAAGCTATTAAAAACATTACATCAGCCATGATTGCAAGCGGACGGCATTTTTGCAAATATTTTCCAAATTTACTCAAATTTGCATTCATTGCATGACCCATTTCATGAAAAACTGCAGATTCGCACCCACTTTTCGGCAATACAATCTTATTGGTTACAGGCATGAAAAATGCATTTTGCCCTTTTTTTATTTGGCTCATATAATTCTTAATCATGCCATCTTTAATTTTTTGGGGATAATGTTTTAGGACTCCATTATCAGCTTCTTTTTTGAGAATATCCAAAATCAAAGACTTGTTTGTACCTTCAGCTGTTTTACTAAAATCAGCTTTAATTAACTCCACACCTTTATCAGCTAATTTTGAAGATTCAAACACATCTTTTGATGCTTTTGTCAACGAATTTTTATCAATTTCAGAGAGGGCCTTTGTAATGTTATTGAATTCCTTTGAACATATTGATGATGACACACTAGTTGCAACACTTGATGCTAGACCTTTTGTCGCATATCCCCCTACAACACCTGCAATTACTGCTCCTGTTGTGGGTTTTATGTATTTTTTATCATTCATATTTGCTGAATCTACTAATATTTCACTCATTATTAAACCTTTACACTGCGACACTATATATATAAAGGATTTTTTTTCGTAAAACTTGCTATTTTGTAAAGATAATTTACAAAAAGCTTCTTTCTAAACAAACTTTACACAGACTTTACTGAAAAACAGGCTTGTAATATAATGTTCTTGTTGAAGGATAAGAAGGGGGCGGATGTGTGATGTTCCCTATTATATAAATATAAAAGGATAGTTATGAAAGAACAAAAAATTGCCGTTATTGGTTTTGGGATGTGGGGACGCAACATCGTCCGTAATTTTTACAACCTCAACGTTCTTGATATCGTATGCGATCTTGATGACAATTCGCTCAAGACAGTTCAGGAACAGTTTCCGGGGGTTAAAGTAACAAAAGATTTTCACGATATTATAAATGATAAATCAATCACAGGAGTTGCGGTTGTTACTCCTTCTCATACACACTTCAAGATGGTAAAAGCTATGCTTGAGGCAGGTAAAAATGTTTATGTGGAAAAACCTATTTCAACGGTTGCAGAAGAAGCAAAAGTTTTAACCGAACTTGCAGAAGAAAAAGGGCTTATTTTAATGGTTGGTCACTTGCTTTTATACCACCCTGCTGTTAACAGATTAAAGATGCTTATCGAAGAAGGAGTTTTGGGCGAACTTGTTTACGCACAAAGCGACAGACTCAATGTTAATTATCACAAGAATGACAGAAGTGTTATGTGGGATTTGGCACCGCACGATGTGTCTATGATTGCATACGCAACTGGCAAGAATCCGGTGAAAGTAATTTCCGCAGTCGGTTGTTCATCTGATAAAAATGACATCATGGATATTACTCACATAGGAGTTGAATTTGAAGGCGGAATGATTGCTCACATTTCCGACAGCTGGATTACTCCGCAAAAACGAGTAAATCTACTTGTTAGAGGGACAAAAGCTACCGCTATATTTGATGACACAATGCCGGAAAACAAGTTAAAAGTATACGATAACTTTATTCCTGCAAATACTCAAGATTATCCGTTAGACTATTTGGAAATCGAACCTCTAAAACTTGAGTGTCAGCATTTTGTTCATTGCTGTGCTACTGGACAAAAGGCTCGTTCTGACGGAGAAAACGGATATACGGTTGTCAGCATTCTGGAAGAAGCTGAAAGAATCATGCTTGGCTCAAAAGTCGAAAACTTGAACAAAAAAGATTTCGCTGTTTCAAGAATGAAAGTCTAGTGGGTGGGAATTTCCATTCATCTTGTAGTCTGTTCCGAAGGGAGACAGAGCAGATTATATCAAACCGATAGTTTTACAGAATGTCTCCACTAAAAGGTTGTAAAGATGGCTAATTTTATTTCAATATTCAGAATATTCGTAATGTTCGTAGCAGTTTATTTAATTTATGCTTGCGAAGGGGACACTATAGCATACGTTTGGGCATTAGCTCTGACGATTATTGCATTTTCGTTGGACGGTTTGGACGGCTACGTTGCAAGAAAATTTCATGAAGAATCAAAATTTGGCGCTCTCTTAGACATTATGGGTGACAGAATCGTTGAAAACACTTACTGGATTTTATTTGCAGTTATGGGCTGGCTAAACATTTTGTTCCCATTGATTGCAATTACAAGAGGCTTTATCACTGACACGATAAGAAGTGCAGCTATGGAACACGGACTTACTCCATTTGGAATGCAAGTAAATCCGATTTGCAAATTTATAACAGGTTCTAAATTTATGAGAATTAGCTATGCAGTAGCCAAAGTTCTTGCCTTTGTTTTAATCATTGCGGCAAAAGTTCCGGTTTGCCCTAACGCAGAAGTTATCGGAGCTATTGGCTTCTGGGCAGCAGTATTTGCAATTGTGTTCTGCGTTGTAAGAGGTTTGCCAGTTGTATTAGAAGCTAAGTATTTATTTGAAGATAAAGCAGAGGAAAATGCTTAATATAGTATTATATGAACCGGAAATCCCACAAAATACAGGAAACATAGCAAGACTGTGCGCCTGCACCGGAGCATCGTTATATTTGGTTGGAAAATTGGGTTTCTCTCTCTCTAGCAAATATACTAAAAGAGCCGGACTTGATTACTGGGATTCAGTAGATTTGCACAAGGTTAACTCTATGGACGAATTGTTTCAAGAGTTTCCTAATGG
>CAKVMU010000095.1 GCA_934773085.1 uncultured Candidatus Melainabacteria bacterium | reverse complement strand
GTATCATTGATATTAGGTGTTTTACCTTTCCTATATTGTTTAATAGAATATGAGTGGAGTAATAAGTCTGTATGCTTTATCTTTTTAATACCTTGCCTTGTACAAATAATAATTTCATTGGGGTTGATAAAACTGTTGAAATCTCATCAGGTTATATGCAAGATTTTATCATTTATATTTAACTTCACAATAATAGTAGTAGTTCAGTGGTTCATAGGGTCATTCATACTTGCCTTTACCGCTACTGATGATGATAATATTAAAGAGAATAAGATTGAAAACTATGAGCAAACTCTAGATGACTTTGAAAATAGATTTGTTGAACATTTTCCTCAAAAGATACCGATTGAAGCACAAAATGTTCAATTAGATTCGTGTCGTCTCTGCGCTTTTGGCAGTTCTCATTTGTATCTGAAGTTTGATATCAATAAAAATTACATTGAAGACGAAATAAACCGACACAAATATGTAAATGTCGAGAAGGATCGCAAGTGGCTTCATGAGTGTAAAAACGACCATATCCTGTATGGTCGTGATATGGATCTTAGTGATTTCGATATCTATGTTATAGGTGACAAGGAACACGATAATCCTCCGGAGTACAAATTTCAATATCATTATGGAATAGGTGTAAATAAGGATAAAAATGAGATTTTGTATTACTATGATAATCCGGATTAGAAAAATCTTTGAAGTTGAAAAAAGATAATGTTTATCGTATGCTGAAACTGTTACAAATGGTGCATTTTCCAACTATCAATGTTCCATTTGAAATTAAGAGTTGAGCGTAAAATTGGAGGGAATATAAATGTTACAAGAGATTAAAAATCCAAAATTAGGTGTAGCAATGTCTTTTACCAATGCAAGTGCTGATAAAGTTGAAAAAGTTTTATCAGATGCAGTTGCTGAGTTCTCAAAAAGAGCAAATGTAAAAGGTCAATTTTTGAATTGGGTTGATTTACCTAAACACCAATTAGAAAGAATTAATGAATTCTATGATTTGGCTGCGAAGTTGAAATCACAAACAAGTGCTAAGTTTTTAACTGTTTTAGGTATTGGTGGCTCAAAACACACTGTAGAACACATGTTGAGTGTTAACGGTTTGAATATTGATAACAAAGTTTTGTTCTATTCAGACATCGATTCATCAAGTTTGAAACGTTATTTAATCAGAATTGGAAACGACGTAAGAAATTCAAACTACTTAGTTGCTTCTAAATCCGGTTCTACTTTTGAAACAAAAGACGGTATGTTGAGAATCAGAAGAATGTTGGTTGAAGCTTACAAAGCGGAAGGCTTGTCTGAAGAAGAAGCTAATCAAAAAGCTATCAAACACTTTATTGCAGTAACCGATAAAAATCCTGCAACAAGTGAATTGAGAACTCTTTCTGACAAAGAAAGCTGGTTGGGTAAATTGTTTATTCACGATGATGTAGGCGGTAGATTTTCATCATTTGATGACCACGCATTATTCACATTGGCATATGCCGGAATGGATAAGGCAGATATGGAAGAAGTTCTGAGAGGTGCTCAAGAAATTTCAAGAATTGCTTTGGAATCAGGTAATCTTGCTGAAAATTATCCTTTGGCTCAAGCTGCTTTCTGGTCAAATGGTGTTCTTAGTGGAATTAAAGACAGTATTCATATATATTTAGGCGATATGTTCAGAAATACTGCAACAATGCACGCACAAATGCAGAACGAATCAGTAAAAAATGCTGATAAGACAATTCTTTTGGGCGCAGAATGTATGCACCACACATCAGAGGCAATGTATAATCCTGCAAACAAATTCAGCTTTGCGTTTACAGCTCCTGCTGATCATGGTGAATGCAGAGAAAATGTTGACGGATATACAGGCGGTATTAACAAAGCTAACTCTGAGTGCGGTCCTTCTATGTTAGAAAAACTTGAAACAAAAGAATTAGGTTTGTGCCCTGTAACTGCTGGTGCAATGACTCAAGCAAGAGCGTTTGCAACTGTTTATCAGGAAATCATTGAAAAATTTGTACGTGGCGAAGAATTGCCGGCTGTTTTGGATAGCGTTCTTCAACCGCACGTAGAATTCTACAAAAAGAACTTGAAGCCAATTGGAGGTAACAAACCACCGGTTGAAGCTGGTAAAGTTTCAGAGTAGTTTAAAAAATAATGGGTCGGGTTTGAAAATCCGACCTATTTTTTTGCGCAAAATATGCTATAATTTTTGTATGGAAAAGCGTAAGATTATATTGACAATTATTTTGGCGGCGGTTCTGGCATTTGTTGTTATTTATTTTGTGCACAAATCCTCTGAATTTGTTATGCCGATTGAACAAAAAGAAGAGGTTACGGAGGAGTTACCTGATGTTAAACCGGAACCTTCTGTGACAGCGGAGCCGAAAGTTAAGGCGGAAAAAGTTAAAGTTACCCCGAAAAAAGCGGTTAAGAAGGCTGAAACTGTAACTTCAAAACCGGCTGAAACAAAAATTGATTCTGTACAACTGGAAAGCACGGTTGTGACGGAAGAAGTTTCCGAACCGGAAGAAGACGGAATTGTTGTACCGGTCAAATACTCCTCAAAAAATGTTTACAAGTACGTTTATACGCCTGCAAGATTTAAGAAAAAGTAGGGTATAAATAGAAGGGCAACTGGAAAAATTTGAAAAGCTATATTATTATATAGTTATTCATTGTTATGCGATTTGTGGGGGAAACATGCTAAAAAGAGTTTTTATTATAATATCACTTTGTTTTTTATCTCTGTCTGTGCAAGCTGCGGATTTTACGGTGCAGAAATTGCCTAATGGGCAGACTTTAGTTGTTCAGGAGGTTCGCAATAATCCTATTGTCACGGTGGACACTTGGGTGAAAACCGGTTCTATAAATGAAAATGATTCCAACAGCGGGGTTGCACATTTTTTGGAACATCTTTTCTTCAAAGGAACGAAACAACATCCTGCCGGAGAGGCTGACAGAATCTTGGAATCAAAGGGCGCAATCGTAAATGCTGCTACAAGCAAGGATTTTACGCATTATTATGTGACGATTCCTTCTGAATATTTTGACACAGCGCTAGAATTACAGGCAGATATGCTTACAGACCCACAAATTCCGAGAAAAGAGCTTGAGAAGGAAAGAAAAGTTGTTTTGGAAGAGATTTCAAAAGACGGTAACACACCTTCTAAAAAAGTGTATGAAAATTTGAACGAAATGATGTATACACACCATCCTTATAAAAGAAAAGTTATCGGTTCAGCGGACGTAATTTCTACTATCAGAAGAGAAGAAATCTTAGAATACTTTAACAACTTTTATGCTCCTTCAAATATGGTGACCGTGATTGTTGGGGATGTTGATACTGCGCATGCTGTTCAAAAAGTGGGTCAATGTTTTAATTCGGAATATAAAAAGCCTGTCAGGTTGAATTTCAAAAGGGAGCATCTGTTAACGGCACAAAAACGTAATGTTGAGTACACAGATACTCAGTCTGGTTATATGATGATAGGATTCAGAGGTACGGATATTAATTCAAAAGATATGTTCGCTCTTGATGTTTTGGCAGAAATCTTGGGTGGTGGAAAGTCTTCAAGATTCTATCGTGACATTAAAGAACAGCGTGGTTTGGCATATTCTATTTCTGCTTCAAACGGAAGTTTTCGTGATGACGGAATTTTCTATGTAACGGCAAATTTCACTCCATCCGGCATGGAAAAATTGGAGAAAGCTATTTTTGAAGATATTTCTTATGTTCAAAAATACGGTGTAACGGATGAAGATTTAGATGTTGCAAAGAAGACTATTATTCAAGATACTTACTACTCAAGAGAATCTACTTCCAATATTGCCTCTGAACTTGGGTATATTATTGCTCTTACCGGAAACTCAGAATTATACAAGAATTATGTGGACAGTATCAAAAAAGTTACGGCGGAAGATGTGAAGGCTGTTGCTCAAAAATATTTGGGCGTAAACAAGAGCGCTGTGTCAGTGATTCTGCCGAAGTCAATGCAGAAAGTTGAGGCGAAAACAGAAGTTCCTCATACAGCGCAGAAAATTTCTGAATCAAACGGCACAGTAAAATATATTATGGATAATAAATCCACTTTGCTTTTGAGCAATCACAAAAATAACGATATTATTGCAATAAGCATAATTGCAAAAGGTGGTGAATTTATAGAAAAAGTTCCGGGGGAAGGAACTCTTGCTGCTGCGTTGATGCTTAAAGGTACAAAAAAATATTCATCAACTGAATTGGCAAGAATTATGGAAGAAAACGGGATTCGCATAAGCCCGTCTTGCAGTGAGGATTATTTTGAGATAGATGTTCAAACAACTACTTCGCAAATTGATTTAACGCTCAGTATTCTTGACGAAATTCTTAATAATGCGTTGTTTGATGATTATGAATTGGAGAAAAAACGTTCTGAATTGTTGAACAGAATTCGCCAAAGTCGTGATGTTCCGATGAATGTTGCATTAGAAAATTATAAAACAATGATTTTTGAAAACAGCGTTTATTCGCATACAAACAAGGTGTTGGAGAAATCTTTACCAAAGGTAACCCGTGAAAATGTTGTTGACTATTACAACAGAATTCTTGATGCAAAAAACGTAGTAGTTTCTGTAAACGGAAATCTTCCGGCGGATAGGGTTATACAAGCATTGGGTTCTTCTTTGTCTGATAAAAAGCAAGAAGAGTTTAAATATTCAAACTACAGGGTTACAAAATTGACAGCGCCTAAAGCGGAAGTTAAAACTATTAAGGATTTGCAAACTGCGTGGTTATTTATGGGATGGCAAACTTGCGGTGTTTCTGACAGAAAAGACTTTGCAACATTAAAAGTTATGAATACGATGTTGGGTTCAGGTTTGAGCTCACGTTTGTACAGAAATCTGCGTGAACAAGACGGATTGGCTTATCAATTGGGCTCAAGCTACGCTCCAAAGGCTCTTGGTGGCAACTTCGTAACCTATATCGGTACGAATCCGGAAACGTTGAATTATTCTAAGGGAAAAATTAAACAAGAGATTGAAAACCTGAAAATGGAATTTGTATCAGATACGGAATTGCAGGATGCAAAAGACCGATTGAAGGGCGGATTTGTAGTTGCACTTGAGACAAATTCAGAAAAGGCTTCTGTAGCAGGGTTATTTGAAGCACTTGGTTTCGGGTATGATTTTCTTGAAAAATACATAAAATTGATTGATGAAGTTACATCTTCTGATATAGTAAGAGTTTCTAATAAATATTTTAATAATGTATATGTAGAATCAATTGTTAAGTAAAAAAAAATCGGGATTTAATCCCGATTTTTTTATCTTACTTTGTTTTCGTTTCCGTTTAATAATCGTTTGATGTTTTCTCTGTGAAGATATACGATATAAACGGCTCCAAGAGCACAATATCCAATGTAAGCGATTGGTGAATGGAAAAAGTACATCAAAAACGGGGATATGATTAAAGCAATCATAGAACCTACAGATACGTATTTCGTTGTATATGTGATTACTCCCCAAATCGCTGCAATGATAAGCCCAACTGCCCAGTTTAGCGCTAAGATTGTTCCTACTCCTGATGCAACGGATTTTCCGCCTTTGAATCCCAAGAAACAAGATTTGCTGTGCCCGATAATAACTGCAACTGCGGCTATTACAGGAGCGAGTCCGTAACCTGCGCCTGTTGTTACGAACAATTTTGCAAGTACAACCGGCAAAGCGCCCTTAAGTGCATCCAAGAGCATTACTGTAAAGAACCATTTTTTACCCAAAACTCTTTTTACGTTTGTTGCTCCGGTAGAACCTGAACCAACTGTTCTGATATCCTGACCGGTTTTAGCTTTAACAATCAAATATCCAGTCGGAATGGAGCCTATAATGTAGGCAAAAATTAGTGTAAGTATTAAATCTGTCATATTTCCTCCTATGATGTATAAAATAATTTTACCAGACATTTGCAAAAAGTGTTAATATCATTTAAAATCGTTTTATGGATTATGAATTTTTAGATAGCTCAATTGACAGAGAGAACGTAATTTTACCAAATTCTGATAAGATTAATCCTTTTCTGCTGAAAAATAATTATACGGATATTATTAAAGCTGTGGATTTTCTGGCTTCTGATGAAAAATTTCTGTATATACACGGGTTTTTGGGTACTGGAAAAAGACAGTTTATAAACTATTTGTGTGAATTCTTAAACAAAGATGTTATTAAACTTGAATATTATTGTAAAGAAGCTACGGTGAGCGATGATATTCTGTTGGCTTTTAACGATATTATTGAGCAAAATTCTTTATCAAAAGTTGTAAATCTGAATGCAAAAATTACAACGTTGGGAGTTAAATTTAGTCAACAGATTTCTTCTATAAAAAAGCCATTTTTAATCATTTTGCATTCATTTGATGATGTTTTGGAAGAGAATATGCAATTGATTTCCAAAACGCTTGAAAGTGTTGCAAAGGAACAAAATGTAAAGATAATTATTTCTACAAGAGCAATGATTCAAAATGTTCTGGGAAATTTGGAAGAAGACAGAAAAATTTTTCTCAAGGCTTTGACTAAAGATATTTTTAAAGAATATATAGAATCAAATGATTTGGTGGCAACTGAGAGAGTTCTGGATGATTTTTACGGATACACAAGAGGATATTATTACTACACTGCTTTATCAATAAAAATTATTCAAGCTATGAAGATTGAGTTGTGCGAGTTTTTGCAAAAATTTACTATGTCTGGGATGTCTTTTGATTCCTATTTGGGAGTTACCTATATAAATCTTATTCCGACCGCAATAAGAAATTTCTTCTGGTTTTTGAGAACGATAAG
>CAKVMU010000094.1 GCA_934773085.1 uncultured Candidatus Melainabacteria bacterium | reverse complement strand
CTAACCTCAAATAAGACTTTTCGGCAATTGCCTTTGTTCGCTTCGTCATAAGAGTTTTAGACTCTTCGTCTTGCGGAAACAAAGCAGGAACATCCACCGGAGGCAGAATATTATCATGCTGTTTTAAAAGATTTTCCAACGCATAAATATTTACTATAAAAATTGTTTGATTATTAAATTTATACAATGACTCAATAATCATCTTGTTGTCAACAAACGGAATCTGGTCAACGAGCGCCGTATCAAAAGGTAAAATACCGATAATTTTGTCTGTAATAATACCGAAGATTACTTCATCTGTCTTAACAATAAGTAACTCGTTGTGCGAATTGTAAGGGGTTACCTCTATATTCAAATAAAATCTTATATCCACAACATTGATAACAAAATTGTTGTACTTCAAGAGCCCTATAATATTGTTCGGAAGCTTCTGCGGATAATCCAATGCCGGCAATTTCATAATTTCCAGAACATTTGCAGTATTAATAGCATACTTATTCCCACCTATTTCAAAATAGAGGTGAGTGTTTTTTTTCTGTTCCAAATAATTATTGTTCATACAAAATTACCCTGTTTCTTCCGCTTTCTTTTGCCTTGTACAAAGCTTCATCAGCAGATTTTAGTATCTCCGCAGAGGAATTCAAGTTTTGATAATTCATTGTCAAACCAATACTTACCGTAACTTTCGCCTTCACGCCATTATAATCAAAATCGTACTCTTCCACCATTCTTCTCAATCTTTGAACCGGAATCAAAGCCCCTTCGATATTCGTCTCAGGCATAATCATAATCAACTCTTCTCCGCCATAACGATAGAGCAAATCCGTTTTTCTGAATGATTGTTTCATCAAATCCGCAACCGTGCGCAACACATAATCTCCGTATTGGTGACCATATGTATCATTTACCTTTTTAAAGAAATCTATATCTAAAATCGCAAGCGAGAAATCGGAAGGGTGACGTTTCGTTCTGTTAAACTCTTGTTCAATACCAATTTCAAACTGACGTCTGTTATACAAACCGGTAAGCCCATCAAGTACAGACATAAACTCTTTTTCCGTATACTGATATTTCATTTTAAAAATAGCCAAAAGCTCACTTATCATAATATCGAAATATTTAAACGAAGAGTAATCTATGTCATGACGAGTATAAAAACAAATACCGCCAATAAGTTTCTTATCAAAAATGAGCGGAATTATGATTTTAGATGTCAAATCACTGAAGCCGTAATCCAATTCTTTTCCAAGCAACATCCTCACAACTTCAAACTTATTGTTTTTGATAGTTTTATGCTCTTCCATTTTTCTAAAAAAGTCATAACTCACATCCGACAACAATGTTTTAGACAAGTTTCTGCCCAAAGTATCGAGATAAACTATGTTCTCAGCATAATCATCCGGAGATGCAAAATACACTCCGGCAATATGATATTCAACAAAAGAACTCAAAAGAGAAAACAATTTTTCAACCAGAATTCTTTCATAATTCAAAAAGTCACTCAAATTTCTGAACTCGTTTGAAAAAATACTTTTCATTAACAAATCGTTCAAAATCGAGTTCAATCTCAACTGAGCAGAATTATCCGCACTGTCCATATCCGCTAAAGCCTTTTTGTATTCGTCTGTAACAGGATATCTTCTGACAGTGGCATTAATTTGCGCAACAAGCTCTTTTATATCAATTGATTTTGACAAAAACAACTGAGCACCGGCTTTTTTACCCCAAAACCCGTCTATCTTTTTATCCAGCACTGTTAAAAGAATTACTGGGATTTTTTTTGTTTCATCAACATTTTTTATCATTCTGCACAATTGATACCCGTCAATAGCCGGCATCATGATGTCAGAAACAACTATATCCGGAGTAAAAGTAAACACTTTTTTATAACCTTCGGAACCATTTGAAGCTGTTTCAACCTCAAAACCGTTCTGTTTAAGCCCCTCTCTCAGAAATTTAAGTTGAGTATCGCTGTCTTCTACCAGTAAAATCTTTGTTGCCATATAATCAGATATTCCAATTTTCACAGTTTTAGTATAAAATAATTATATAATAAATAATGAAAAAAAACTATAGGAGAAGAGAAGTGCTTAACGATTGGAAATTTGGTCTAAAACAAAGATTTAACATAAAATGCGGAATAGATTTAGCCGTTTTTGTGGCTTGTTTCGTATTACTTACTTTTTTTGCATTGCAAAACAACTCAAATCAGTATGAAACCCTTATATTCTTAGGGTTACTATTGGTTTTGTTCTTGCCGCAACACTTCATTACAAAGCAGTGGATATCAAGAGCTATAAGAAAGTCACTTACTCTTCAATCAGAATCACTTTCTGAAACAACTGCAGAGATAGTTGACACACTTAATTCTCAGAAAAGAATTCTTGACGGACTGACTTCAAACTCAAAGAATGTTTCTAACCTTGTTGATAAGCTAAAAAACTTGTCAAACGAAGCTTTAACAACTTCTAAAAACACCGAAAAACAAGTCAGTCAATCAATCTCATTCTCTCAAAAGGAACATGAAGCTATCTCTGCAAACGCAGATAAAATGCTTGTTTTAAGACAAAAAATACAAATGATTGCGGAACTTATTCTTGAGCTTTCCGAACACACACAACAAATCGGAAACACCATCAGCGTTGTAGACGATATTGCCGAACAAACAAACATGCTTGCACTAAACGCAGCTGTTGAAGCAGCAAGAGCCGGTGAACACGGTAAAGGTTTTGCGGTTGTTGCGGGTGAAATCAGAAAGTTGGCTGATGAATCAAAACAGGCAATCACAAAAATCACTTCCCTTACAAGTAATATTCAGTACACAACAAACTCTACCGTAATGGCCACAGAAGAAGGCTCAAAAGAGATTGAAACCGTTGTTAAGGACATCAACCTTGTTTCTTCAAACTCAGAAATGTTGTTAAACCTTATCGGCAATGTGCTTGAATCTCTTGAAACTTTAAACCAAAATGCAGAAAAGCAAAACGATATCATTGAAAAACTTAATGTTATTGACGAAGAAGGTAAAAATATATCAGAGAATCTCGCTCAAATAATGAACACAAACTCCGACAAACTTGCAAAATTGAGCAGCTTGTCAAACGAGATAAAAAATTCAGCAATAGAAGGATAGCTTAATTGGATTTTCAAGATAGCGATAACAACACAAAAGAGCTTATGGGAATTTTCCAGACAGAGTCAGAAGAGATTCTCGAGCGAATTTTTGAAAACCTTATGGAGCTTGAGAAGAACCCCGCAAACAGGGATTTGACAGCTGCTCTGTACAGGGATTTGCATAGCATAAAAGGCGCAATCAGGATGGTTGGGTTTAACAATATTCAGACCATCATCCACAAGATTGAAGACATTTTTGATGCTGTAAATACAACCCACATCGTGCTTGATTCCGAAAAAATTACGGTTATTACAAAGTCTTTGGAATTGGTGTCCAAATATCTTCAAGAATCCGTGAAAAACGGCAGAGAAATCATTGGAGACGAATTCAACCCTACAGTTTCAACACTGGAATACCTGCATGATGTGGAACTCCAAGACAACAATAATCAGCCTCCGGAGACAATAGCAAATCTTGCTGCTATTGCGGAAGATGAAAATCAAGATGCAACAGAACTACAAGCTAAACAAGAAGAAATCAATTCTTTGTTCAACACCTGTTTTGAAATTATTGACAGTATTATTCCGGAAGAAGAATCTCAAGATATCGTAGTTTTGCGGGAAGACATTGCTCAAATATATGATTATTTGAAAGATTCAAACCTCTATGAAGTAAAAACATCTTTGCAAAATGTTCTCACCAAGCTGGATTTCGTTATGAATGCGACAAATACGTTTACTATCAGCGAAATTCTGGAAATGAGAAATGAACTAAGCTCAGCTGCTGCGAAATTTAACACGTCCTGCATTGATACAGAGGCAACTGACATTACATTCTTTGATGTTGCAGAAAAAATCAATATGCTTCAAGGAAGCAGCGTTTATGCAAAAGAAATAAAAGATGATATTCTCAAATTAAAAGAACATATTGATGACTCAAATATCTTGGAAATTGTCAATATGATTATAGAGATCCTTGATTTCATAATTGAAAACTCTGTCCAACTTGAAGAACAGATGACTCAGACTCTCAAAAGCGGGATTGAATATTGTGCATCTCCGAACGAAAGCATTGATGGAGATTTGATTATCCAACAATTGGAAATTATGAAACAGTTGCTGGATTTGAACTTCAAAAAGGATACCGGTGTAAGTGAAATCAAAAACCTTTCCGCACAAAGTTCCGTTTCAAGTAAAGCCGGTTCTTCTACGGAAATCAAAACCCTTCACGTCAATGCACAAAAACTTGATACACTTGTTAATCAGCTTGGAGAGTTGATTATTACAAAGATTAAGACAGAAAAAAATCTTGAAAAAATTGATTCTATAAAAAATGTAAACGAAAATTGTCAGAAAGATTTACTAAAGACATCAAACTTTCTGAGATACTATAACCGAAAATATCTCCAAAGCGGAAACAGCGAACAATACACCGCAGCATTTGTAAAACAGGTATTTTCTCTGCTTTCTGACATTACCCAAAATGTTTCAAGAACCATTTATGACTTGAACTCTCTTTACCGTTCTTCAAAAGAAGACGACATGAAAATGAGATTGATTATTGATGAGATGGAATCAATGGTCAAAAATATCAGAGTATTGCCTATTTCAACAGTTTTCAATTCCTTCTCAAGAATGGTTCGTGATATAGCATCAGAAAAGGGAAAAGATATAGATTTTGAAATCGAGGGCAAAGACACCTGTGCAGACAAAAAGATTATCGAAGAGATTAAAACTCCTTTGATACACATTTTAAGAAACGCTATTGACCACGGTATAGAAACAAAAGAAGACAGACTTCTTGCGGGCAAAAGTCCTGTCGGAAAAATTCTGCTTTCCGCAAAACAAGATGACAACAAAGTCATAATCGATGTTGTGGATGACGGGCAAGGCTTCAACCTCGAAAAAATCAAAGACAGAGCTGTTTCCAGAGGCTTCTTAACTCAAGAAGACATAGATTCCATGTCTGATGAAGCAATCATGAACATAATTTTCTGGCCGGGATTCACCACCGGAGACTCTATCACAAGCATTTCCGGACGTGGAATCGGTTTGGATGTTGTTAAAACCAAGATTTCACAATTGAACGGAAAAGTAAAAGTTATCTCCGAATTTGGAAAAGGTAGCTGCGTTCATATCGAAATTCCGGTAACTTTAACAACCTTGAGAGTATTTCTTGTTAAAATTTCCGAACAAGTTTTCGCAATCCCGATTCAAATGATTACAACTTTCATTTTGAGAAAGCAAGACGAGATTAAAACTAACAACGGAACTCGTTCTATTGTTTATAATGACAAGATTTTACCGTTGTATTATTTAGCTGACATCCTTGGCTTAGAACCAATTCCGAGAGGAGAAAAAGAAACCGTTCTTATTATTGAGTCTGATGAAAAATCCATCGGTTTAGTTGTTGATAAACTACTTGGCGATCAAGACATCCTTCAGAAAAAACTTTCTCCGCCTTTATATAAGGTCAAGAATGTATCCGGAATTACAAACCTTGCATCAGGCGAGTTGTGCTTAATTTTGAACATGCAAGACATATTGCATCACGACTTCAACAAAGCAATAACTACCGCTCCAACACAATTGCTGACATCAGATATTTTATCTTATAAAAAGATTTTGGTCGTCGACGATTCTATGACCACCCGTTCTATGATAAAAAATATTCTGATGAACATCGGATACACAGTCGATGCAGTATTAGATGTTTCAGAAGCTTTAGTCAAACTTAAACTTAACCACTATGATTTGATTATTACAGACCTTACAATGCCAAAAATAGACGGTTACGAGTTTATTGACAGACTCAAAAATGACGAAATGTATATGGATATTCCGGTTATTGTAATGAGTTCTATCTCAAAAGAGAAAGCAATGAAAAAACTCAAAAAATATAATGTCGAAGGTTATATGCAAAAAGATACCTTCAACCAAACCGAATTTGTTCAAAGAATCAAAGAAGTTCTGACAAAACATCACGTTTAGAAATTGGGAGGAAACGTATAGTTTTCCTGCATTTGAATCATACTAAGCTTTATAATTGGCAAGGAATTCACACACAGATTCCGGCACAAATTTTGTAATATCACCATTATTTGCAAGAATCTCTCTTACCATTGATGACGAAATAAAGTTATACTCTGGCTTTGTAATTAAAAAAACCGTTTTCATTTCATCATTAAGAGCATTATTCGTTTGTGAAAGTTGCATTTCGTATTCAAAGTCAAAAGATGTTCTCAAACCTCTCAACAATACACACGCACCTTTTTTCTTCGCATATTCTACTGTCAACCCTTCAAAAGCATCTACTTCAACATTTTTTAAACCTTCAACACTCTTGCGAATTAAATCCACACGTGTATCAACAGGAAGAAATCCTTTTTTATTCACATTGTACGACACCGCTATAATAACCTTGTCAAAAATTTCCGAACCACTTTTCAAGATATCAAGATGTCCGTTTGTTATAGGGTCAAAACTTCCCGGATAAATAGCAATCGTCATTATTCACCTGCCTTAAAACTCTTACGACTATTTATTATAACACAATGTTTAAACAGACGGGGAATAAAATTTTGTACCGACATTTATTAAAATTCTCAAAGAATCATTGAATATAAGGAAGAGTTTTATGCAAGAAAAACAACCCGTTGCTAAATCTAAATTTGAAGACTTCATAACAACACAAGAAGGAGAGGACC
>CAKVMU010000093.1 GCA_934773085.1 uncultured Candidatus Melainabacteria bacterium | reverse complement strand
TTATCATTTTTTTATGAAAATCACCTCTTGGACCTTTGTCCATTCTTGCAAAGTCGGCTGGATGAGCTACCGGCGGACGCATCATAGGGCAACCGCAAGGGCACGGAGCAGGCATAGGCGGTCTATGTATAGCTGTAAACAAACAAAGTGCGCAATAAACACCTACGAAAGTACCGGTTGCAATAACCAAAAACTTTCTAAAACCTTTTGAATGGCAAAAACAGTTACATTTTTCTTCTTTAACTTCTACATTGTGTTCTTCTGACATATCATGTCCTCCTTCTTCTTACTAAATGTTTTATATTTGTATAACGATATAAAAATTTATTTGTTCATTTTTTATACGCTTTGGTTTAGAATGGATATATGGAATCTTATTCAGACAAGGCTGTAAGTTATTTTAAATCCGGTTACAATTGCGCTCAATCAGTATTTTTGACGTTTGCAACCGAGTTGGGTTTTGATAAAGATACTGCTCTCAAACTTTCATCATCTTTTGGTGGCGGAATGGGCAGATTGCGTGAAGTTTGTGGTGCAGTAAGTGCAATGTTTGCAGTTGCAGGGTTACTGAAGGGATATACTGAACCAAATAATGACGAGGTCAAGGCTCGCCATTACGAGTTGATACAGAATTTAGCATCTGAGTTTAAAGATTGTCACAAAACTATTATCTGTCGTGAACTATTGAATCTTCCTGACGGGGCGGATTCTCCAATGCCGTCAAAGAGAACTTCTCAATATTATCAAGAGCGTCCTTGTGAACATTTTATTAGAACAGCTGCTCAAATTATTGAACAAAGGCTCTTAGATTAGTGGCGAGAAAGTTTTCCAGAAAAGGAAAAGAGCTACCAATATTAACAGAATTCCGCTGGCTTTTAACAAAGCTTCGGTAAAAGCAGCGACAGATTTCATATTTTTTAGACTTGAAGTGAACAATCCCGCAATAATGAGAATAATTCCTTGTCCCAAAGCAAACAAGAATAGCATAGCTATTGCCAAAATTATATTTTTGCCAATAGCAGCGAAGGCCATTATTCCTGCAAGAATTGGCGTTGAGCAAGGTGTTCCCGCAAGAGCAAAAGTTATACCCAGTAATATCGGATAAAGGAATATTGAATTTGTCGAATTTGTCGGCATAGCTTTTACAATTGTAGGGGTTTCAAAGTCTAATATTCCGAGTAACTTGAGTCCCATAACTAACAGTAAGGATGTTATTAAAACGGTGAAATATCCTCCCATTGCAGAAGCAAAAACGCTTCCTGTGAGTGCGCAAATAATTCCTATGGTTGTAAAAACTATTGCTGTTCCTAGTATGAAGCAGCAGAGCTGAACAAAAGTTCTGAATGGAGTTTCTTTAGAATATCCGCCGACGTAACCAATGATTAATGGCAACATTGCAAGTGAGCATGGCGAGATAGAAGCGATAACCCCACCCGCAAATGATGCGATTAATAAAAGGTACCAAGCGGCTTGATTTGTGTTTGAGAAAACATTTAATAAACTATCCATTAATTTGTTCCTTTATGAAATTTTCAAGGATTTTCGGCTGCATTGAGCCTTCAGTACGTCTGATTACTTTGCCCTCAGCATTTTTGAAAATACAAGTAGGTACAAGTTTTACTTGATAATCTTTGATAAGTTGTTTTGTATCTTTGTCTTGTTGGGTAACATTGATTTTTCTCAGAGAAACTTTTCCGCTGTATGCAGGATAAACTTCTTCAAATATTTTTTCAAGCTCTTGACACTCATAACACATTGGTGAAGAAAATTTTATAATTTCAGGCCCTGCAAATGCTATTCCCGGAAGAGTTCCCAACGACTTATCCCTTGTAAGCCCCCAATATACAGCTAAAGGTACAATAAAAATAAGTAAAACGATTACAATGTTTCGATTCATAGAAGCCTCCCTATTTAGTGTTCAGGGGTTACATCAACTAACCCCAGTTTAACACAGAATACATTATAATAACATTTCTTAAATTCCCGAAATGGCGGGTTTGATTTTTAGGAATGCTTAATCCAGTTTTCAAATATTTTTATCCCATTTTCGGTAAGAATTGCTTCCGGATGAAATTGTACTCCGTAAAGTGGCAGGTCTTTAATTTTTAAAGCCATCGGAATCCCGTCTTTTGTTTTAGCCTTGATGTAAGGACAATTTTTTACCATCAAAGAATGGTATCTTGTTGCGCTAAAACCTTGGTTAAAACCTTCAAATAATTCAAAGTCTTTATCAAAATAAATATTTGAGTTCTTGCCGTGGAAAGGTTCCGGAGCTTTTACAATATCGGCTCCAAAATATTTCGCCAAACATTGCATTCCCAAGCAAACACCAAGAATACTTTTTTTATCTTTGTAATAATCAATGACATCCATAGTCACACCGGAATTCTCAGGATTTCCCCAGCCAGGAGAGAGTAAAATTCTTGAAAACTTAATCTGTTTTATTTCTTCAAGCGTGAGCTCATCATTTTTTATAACAATTGTATTTTGACCCAGTAATTTTAGGTATTGAACGATGTTGTATGTAAAAGAGTCGTAGTTGTCGATTATGAGCACAATACAACCTCCACTAACCCTCTGACGGAGTTAAAGCAGAATATTTTGTCCGCATTTATTAAGTCATTAGGGTACAAAATTTTTTCTTTCCAATGAAGCTTATCACGATAAGTTCCGGCAAGAAGTCCGCAAGACAGAGGTGGTGTATAGAATTTCCCGTTCTTTTGTATCCCCACATTTGTGAAGGTTCCCTCTGTAATTTCTCCTCTTTCATTAACTCTGATTTCATCAAAAACATCAATAGGTGGGTTTTCCCGAATTGTAGTTTTGTGGTACAAAAAAGGATTTGAAGAATCTGACTCCCCTCGGATTCTGACCTTTCTGCTCTTAATTTCAGTAATTGTTTGGTGTTCTTTTTCAAAACTGCCATCTCGAAAAAGTTTTACTCTTAAAGTTTTTCCTGTCGGAATTGTTAAAGACTCTATCTCTGTATTCCATTTGAAACCAAGAACTTGAGCTGAATTCTTTATTCTTTTGACATGTGATTCCCAGTCATCAACAGCTTTTTCGATTAAAGCAAAATCTGTTTCAAGAAATTTGGTTTTTGTTACGGTTTCATCCCACTCGTCATCGGCTGTAGAGTCCCATACGATAGCGCCTCCGGCATGGTATGTGAATGTTTTATCTCCATTCTTTTTTTGCAGAATCCTAATGGGCACGGAAAATATTGCCTCATCTTCGTGAATATAACCGATTGCACCACAATAAACTTCTCTCGAAAAAGGCTCTGTTTCATTTATTATTTTCATTGTGGAACGTTTTGGTGCGCCGGTTATAGACCCGCAAGGAAAAATTGCATCAAAAATTTCATACAAACCTATATTGTCATCAAGTTCAGCAGATATTTCAGAAGTCATTTGAAATAATGTCGGATGAGATTCTATGTCAAAGAGTTTGTCTACCTTAACACTCCCTGTTTTTGCAATTCTCCCGAGATCGTTTCTCAGTAAATCAACAATCATTATGTTTTCTGCTCGATTTTTTTTATCGTTAAAAAGGAAATCTCGGTTCTTGTTATCTTCTTCCGGTGTTTTACCACGAGGAGCAGTCCCTTTCATTGGTTTTGTAAATATTTTTCTTCCTTTTAGTCGAAAGAAAAGCTCCGGTGAGAACGACAAAATTGTTCGATTTTTGTCGTTTAAAAACGCATTATAAGGAGTCTTTTGTTTTGTTAAAAGATAATTATATAAATCAATATCCTTAGCGTTAGTTTCTACGGATGACGGATAAGTATAGTTGACCTCATAAGTATTGCCTTGGAGTATTTGATTTTTAATATAATTTATTTTTTTAACGTACTCAGCTTTAGAGATTAGCGGGCTTGTAAGTATTCCAACATTTCGAACTTCTTTTGGCTCGTATCTTCTAAAACCATCATACGCTTCAAAATGCATTTCGGAAAAATCATAGGTTATGTATCCCAACAAATGCAGACCCCTTTTTTGTAACTTTTCCAACTGTTGAAATTTAGATTCGGTCGGAATTCCTTCTATTATTTCGACCGGATTTTCAAATAATTTGTCCGAATAAATTTGCATGCTATAATCATAAAAGAAAGAGCGGAGTCTTTCAATAAGGTAATTACGACATCCGCCCGTGATATGGAATTATATATTGCTATTTTTTATTAACGAGTTTTAATTTTTGGAACAACTGACATCCCCGGTATTATTTCATATTCGTTTGGGTCAATTTTTTCTGTGAATACAATTTTTACAGGAATTCTTTGTACGATTTTTACAAAAGAACCAACTGCGTTTTCAGGAGGGAACAAACTTGCTTTCGCTCCTGAACTTCTTTGTATTGAGTCAATTTTTCCTTTAAATACCTTGTTTGGATAAGTGTCAATTTTGATATCAACCGGCATGCCTTTTTTCATTCCACGAATTTGAGTTTCTTTGTAATTTGCAACGACCCATACATCGTGCGGAACGATTACAAACAAAGGAGTCCCAGGCTGAACCATCATTCCGACTTCAACTTTTTTGTTAGAAACTGTTCCGTCAATAGGTGCAATGATATCTGTGTATTCAAGTGCCAATTCAGCAGCTTTCTTTTGGGCTTTCAGAACATTTAAATCTGCATCGGCAACTTTAGCACTCTTTGACGGGTCTTTTGAAAAAATAGACTGCTCTGCAGTGGTTTGCTTAGCTTGAATTGATTCCAAATTAGTTACAGCTCTGTCTAATGTTTGTTTTGAAACGGCTCCGGCCTTGTATAAATTTTGATATCTTTCAACATCTTTTCTTGCTAATTCGATTTCCGAATTTGCTGCATTCAAATTTGCGTGTGCATTTTGTTGGTTTAATAACGCCTTTTCATATGCTGCAGTCGCTTGTTCAAGTTTGACTTGGTAATCAACTTTATCAATAACCGCAACAACATCTCCGGCTTTAACAGCTTGGTTATCCTTTACCAAAACTTTTACGATTTGTCCGGAAACTTTTGGTGACACAGAAACGGTTGTTGTGTCGACATAAGCATCATCTGTAGATTGGTACTTTGTAGCTTCAAAAACAACAAAACCAATTATAATAACTGCAATAGTTACAATCAACATAGCCCAATAACGTTTTGAGCTAAGCTTATTTTTCTTTTTTACTTCCTTTTCTTCACTCATAATTTCACCTTTATATCTGAATCTCTAATGTATCTTTCAAAACTTCTCTGAATTGTTTAAGCAAAGAGCTAACCTTTGCTAAGTCTGAATTGTTAACCTTTTTTCTTACAACTTCCATATGCGGTCTGACTAGTGCGGTAACCTCTTCTGTCTTTTTTCTTCCTGCTTCCGTTAACTCCGCAATCTTTACCGGACGATTGTTTTTAACCGCAAGTTTGCGCTCAATAAATCCCTTCTTCTCAAGACTGTCAAGAATCTTTCCTGTATTAGCTCTGTCAACAAGAATAAGTTTTGCCAAATCCCTCTGACAAATTCCAGGATTGCATAATAGCGTATCAAGCGTAGAAAACTCCTTTACCGGAATTCCCGTATTAAATTTCTCGAAGACTTGCGCCCCAAGCATTGTACAATACTTCGCTGTCAATTCTATTTCGTAAAATATTGAATCCGTAAAATGATTTTTTAATTTAGGTTCTTCTTGTGTACTCATAAGACCTCTAGTTTTTGTAAATCCTCTAATTAATGTATGTTGTTTTAACAACATGTTGCAATTGCAACATACTTATGCTATCATTCTTCATAGAAATAGTCAAGGGGGGTAAATACAAACTCCAACCCGAAGTAAAACTACAAGACCACCGTAAGGGGGGTAAATACAAACTCTAACCTGAAGTGAAGCTACAAGACCACCGCAAGGGGGTAAACATAAACTCTAACCTGAAGTGAAACTACAAGTCCACCGTAAAGTGGGGTAAATACAAACTCAAACCTTTAAAACTTGCGAAACAGAATATCCGGAGAAAAGATATGAAAAGATTTTTATCATTAGCAATATTAACATCACTAACAATGTCTTACACTGTTCCTGTCCTTGCGATAGAGGATGTGGTGCAAAATGCAGGTGCAGAACAAACCAATGTGGTTAAAGCGAAAAAAGAAAAGAAAAAAGAGACAAAAATACGACCTCAAGTGAATAAATATGAATATGTAAATCTTGCTTGGTGGCAGGGTTTCAATGATGAATATTTAAATAATTATATAGTAAGAGCCGTTGAAAATAACAAAGATTTAAAGATGGCAACTCTTACAATTGATGAATATTATCAAAATGTGATAGCTCAAAGAGCATCTGAGCTACCATCTTTGCAAGCAGGTTTTATGGGCGGATATTCAAAAGTTATCAGCCCGTCTCAAGGTGGGTTTATGTTACCGATTATGGCAAACTATGAGTTAGATTTATTTGGTAAAAATCATAATAAAACCTCTTCTGCAAGAAAACTTTGGGAAGCTTCTATTTTAGATGAACAAGCAGCATATATATCAATTGCAGCAGCGGTTGGCAGTGCTTATATAAATATTGTTAAACTGGATGCGATGGTTGATTTGCAAGAAGATATTGTAAACCTAAGAAAAGAAATTTTTGAAATAATGAGTGTAAGTAATGCAGAAGGTATTATTTCAACATCAGATTTGGTAAAAGCAAACAAAGCATACATACAAGGTGTTTCAGACTTAACTGATTTGAAGAAAGAAAGAACCAAATTGTTGCACGCACTTGCGGTGTTGGTAGGTGACAGCCCTAATAATATAGAAGAATATAAAAGGATTGATTATAAAATTCTCGCTTTTAACGGAAATGTTCCGGAAAGTGTAAATTCTGATATAATCATGCAA
>CAKVMU010000092.1 GCA_934773085.1 uncultured Candidatus Melainabacteria bacterium | reverse complement strand
GTTGTCTTTCTACAGCAGCTTGGAAGGGGATTGCGCAGAAATAAGGGAAAAGAATATCTCAATGTTCTGGACTTTATTGGCAATTATGAAAAGGCGGGAAGGGTCAGATATTTACTGACAGGGAAGAACAAAACAGGAAAAGAAATCTATTGTCCGGCAGACAAAACGAACTACCCAGATGACTGTTTTATTGATTTTGATATGAGATTAATTGATTTGTTTGCGGAAATGGATAAGAAACAGCTGACGATCAAAGAACAGATCAGAAATGAGTATTTCCGGATCAAAGAATTGCTTGGTAAACAACCAACCAGAATGGATCTGTTTACTTATATGGATGATGATGTTTATCAGATGGCAGTTACACATTCGAATGAAAATCCGTTTAAAAAGTATCTGAATTACCTGGAAGAATTGGATGAACTCACAGATGAGCAGAAAAGATTCTGTCAGGGAATGGGAAAAGACTTTATAAATCTGCTGGAAAACACCAACATGAGCAAGGTGTATAAAATGCCGGTACTGATGGCTTTTTATAACCATGGGAATGTGAGAATGAAGGTGTCAGAGGCAGAACTTCTGGCAAGCTGGAAAGAATTTTTCTCTACAGGAACAAACTGGAAAGATTTAGAAAAAGAGATTACATATGAAGAATATCGCAAGATTTCGGATAAGAACCATATCCAAAAGATAATGAAAATGCCGGTACACTTTCTGTTAAAATCTGGGGAAGAATTTTTTGTGAAAAAGGATGGAGCGGCGTTGGCATTGAGGGATGAAATGGAAGAAATTGTGAAGGAGCCAGTGCTGGCAGAGCAGATGAAGGATGTTATTGAGTATAGGGCGATGGACTATTATCGGAGACGGTATAAAGAGAAGATAAAAGCACTTTTATAGTAATGGAGAAGATGCGTATGGAATCAGAAAATATATCAAAGTATAGTGGAAGAATAAAGTTATATTCCTTAAATATGGAATATAACATGACTGTATCACATGATGGGCTATGGAACCTAGCTACAAAAATAAACTTAAGTAAATTGTGTAAGAAGATTAAAATTAGTAGTGTATGGTAAAAATGATGAATGAGAAAATGGTTGCTATACTTGTACGGGAAAATATATGTATTCATCTATGCAAAAAGAGTAAGTTGAAATGGTTCTTACAGTACCTAATCCATTTCAGATAAAAGAATTGAGAACAAAAAATATAATAAAATTGGAGATTACCGCTCCATAGTGTGAGGATAAGGAAAATGTATCTAAAAGAAATACAGTTAAGAAATTATAAAAATTTTCAGAACACAAAATTTGTTTTTCGAAAAGGAATAAATACTATTATTGGAGAAAATGACTCTGGAAAAACAACTCTTATGCAAGCTATTCGTTTAGTTTTAGACAAGAAATTGGAATGGTATGAAAAAGAAATTTCAGAAAATTGGTTTTCTGAGGGATTAGGGGATTGGAGAGGACACATAATTATAATATCACTTCGTTTTGATGAATTGGATTCAATAAAGGAAGAACAAGCAGTGCTAAAATATATCACAGGAACATCATCAAAGGAAGGATCTATTACTTGGTTTTGTATACCTAATTCAAGAACTAGAAAACGAATTTCTTCTCTTAATGGGGAAGAACTGAAAAAAGCTTTATTTGAAATACGAATAACTGATTATATAAGTTTGGTTACATATAGTTCAAATAAGAATTATCTTGACGATGAAGTGTATCATAGCGTAGTGGGTAATATTTCTCAAGGAGAATATTTATTAACAGAAAAATTAGATGAAACTCTTATGGGATCAATAAGTACAATGAAAAATTCTGGTATAGAATACATTCGAAATAGGCTTGTTGATTTTACATATATAGATGCATTGAGGGATGCTGTAAATGTTATGCATCAAAGATACAATCCTCTTATATCAATGCTTCGGCAGATTGAACCTAAAATCACTGAATCTGATAAAGAATCTGTGAATAGATTAATTGTACAGGTCAATGATCAGATTGGTAATGTAGATCAAATTAAAAAACTTTCTAATGGTATTAACAGAAAAATAGTTCAATCCGTAGGAAATACATATGCACCAGATATTGCTTTAAAATCAGAATTGTCTGGTGATATAAAAGATATATTTAGAAATCTGAGATTAAAATCAAATCAAAACTCACAATTTACATTGGAAAGCCTAGGTCTTGGTTCAACAAATATAATTTATATCGCATTAAAACTTATGGAGTACTCATATATTAAGGAAATGGAGGAATTGCCGTCAAAATATTTTCTATTGTTGTTTGAGGAGCCAGAAGCGCATCTTCATAAACATATACAAATGTCATTATTTGAAAAAACAGGTATAGAGGTATCTGAAGATGTACAAGTAATATTAACTACACATTCCGATAACATTTCTGCTGCTTCTAGGATAAGTAGGATGAATATTATTTTGAAGAAAAAGAATTACAGTGTTGCAGTTCAACCTGCTAATAATTTGACAAATAAACAGATTACGCATATAGAGAGGTATTTAGATGTAAAGAGAAGTGAATTATTATTTTCGAAAAGTGTTATTCTTGTTGAGGGAGATGCCGAAGAAATTTTAATTCCAATAGTGATAAAAAAATGTTTTGGATTATCTCTTGATGAGTTAGGAATTAGTTTGATAAATATAGGTAGTGTCGGTTTTGAAAATGTTTATTTATTATTTAATGAAGATCGTATCACAAAAAAGTGTGCAGTTGTTTCCGATTTGGATACACCTATTAACGTTGGAAATGTCGGTGAGAATAAGGCGCACAAACTTGGTATTGAAAGAAAAAAGGAAATCGATGATTATGCTGTACAAAGCAGTTGGGTTAGGGGATTTTTTGGAAAGCACACGTTTGAAATTGAGATAGTTCCTAATAATATAGAATGTATGAAACGTCTAATCAGAAAGTCATATAAACAGACAACTACTATTACTGAATTAGAAACTGCTATTGAAAAAAAACAGGTAATAGATTATGGAAATGCAGCGTTAAAAATTGCAGAACACAATAAGAAAGGGTGGAATGCAGTACTTTTATCAGAAGAAGTAGATGGAAAGTTTTTTATACCACAATATTTGATTGATGCGTTAGTGTTTGTGGCAAATACTGTATTTTGTGAACCTCAAAATTATCTTCAAATGCTGAAAACATATGCTAAAGTATATAGCGACAATAGGCTTTTAGAGGCAATATCTGCTGGAGAGACTAACTTGTCAACTTTATTAACAAAAGCGGATGAAAGTAATGTAAATAGTTCTGTGATACGTATATTAAAGGTAATAAATAATAAATGATTGATTATGAAGAAGTTTTAAGTAATGAACAGCAAGACATATGTTTTAGTAACAAAAATTTATTAGTAAAAGCATGCCCCGGAAGTGGGAAAACTCGGACAATTACATATAAGCTTGCTCATCGCATTGAAGAAAATCCAGATAAAGTAAAAAAGCTTGTAGCGATAACGTATACAAATCGAGCTGCTGAAGAAATTGAAGAACGTATTGAAAATCTTGGGATAAATACAGAACGTATATGGACTGGAACAATACATCAATTTTGTATTGAATGGATTTTGAAAAGATATCGTATGTATACAAATTCATTAAAGAAAGGATTTAAAATAATTGATGAACGTGTTACAGAACGATATATAACATCAATTATTTCTTACTATCATTATAACTTGCATTGGAAAAATATTGATACAGGATATGATAGAAATTTGCGATTAAAAGAAAAATCTACAGATAAAAAAAGAGTAATAAAGACATATCATGCATTGCTGAAAAGAAATACAGAATTGGATTTTGAACAGATTCTCGTGACGGCATTTAATTTGCTAAAACATAATCCTTTTATGGCAAACAATATACGTGATACTATTGAATTGATATGTATTGACGAATATCAGGACACTCGAGATCTCCAATATGCAATTGTTGAAGAGATTGCAAATGCAAATAGTAATTCAGGATTTGAAGTGAATTTTTATGGTGATCCTAATCAAGCTATTTATGGCTCTATTGGGGGTGTTGCGAAGTCTCTTGCAGAAATAAACAATGAATTTTCTACATTGAAATTTCAGGAATGTACGTTGAATGGATGTTATAGAAGTACCCAGCGGATAATAAACTATTATTTGCCGTATATGATAGAAAACTATTCCATAATTGCGAAAGGAAGTAATTGTGCTTTAAAAGGAATTATAGACTACAATAATAAGCTGTATAAGGACTATTTGAGTGATGCTATTGCAGAAATTGTTCAAAGTACATTGAATGATGGGATACCAGAGAATGAAATATGTATAATCGCACCTGAATGGGGGTTGATATATCCATTTTCACGAGAATTACAAGAAAAATTGCCAGATATTAGTTTTGATGCACCTGATATTACCCCAATTAAAAGGGATAATATGAATATTTTCTATAAAATATCGAAATTATTACTTACAGATCCTTCGATTAAGAAAATTGGAAGTCGATGTAAGCTAGCAACAGAGATTCTTGAAGTATTGGAACAGTATTCAGGTAGATTAGTCGAGTATTCTATATTAGAATTTCTCAATATAATTAATACATTTCGAAATCAATCAACAGAAAATATAGGAAGTAAATTTGTATGTGCTGGTATAGAGGATCTTCTACTTAAAATGGATATACGAATAGAAGAATGCCCAGAATTGGAAAAACAATTTGAAGACTTTAAAGAAAAAATGAATTTTCGCATTGAAAATGAAAAGTATAGACTTTCTGATGATTTAAATACGTTTAAAAGAATGTTTAAAGAAAAAAAGGGAGTGGTAATAAATACTTGTCATGGTGTAAAAGGGGAGGAATATGAATGTGTAATTGTCTTTGGACTTTTGTATGGAAAAGTTCCTAATATACATACTGAGCAATCACAAAGAGACTCTGAGGCTAAAAAATTATTGTATGTTATCGCTTCAAGAGCTAAAAGTAGACTATTTTTGTTTTCTGAATCAGGAAGAAGATATTATGATCCTGTAACACATCAGTGGGAAAATTGTTTTCCAGCACGACAACTATATGAAAATAGAACTACTTGACATTAAGATTTTTAGAAACGCCGTATTAGAGAAGAACGAACACAATATCTTCATGGAAGAAGCATACAGTTTAGATAAAACACTGCGCGATTAAATACGCATAAATGACCATATTATGGGACGGACGTTTTCCTTTTTCAGGATATTCATCTATTTATAATGGGTTTTCCAACGTAAATTCTCAAACATGAGTACTGAATAGTAAGAATCTCCGCATTTTTAGCGGGGATTGAGAGAATTTTATGGAAATGGAAAATACATTAAAAAATCAGGATTTTTTGTGTTTATTTGGGCATTCTTTCTGCACTCTGGATGACCATGGAAGAGTATTGTCAATGTGCATGATCTCAGTGATCATGCTGTATGCCTCTTGGGCGATGGAGCCTTTGGCAGTGTCCTGGCCGACAGATTTTATAAATTCAGCAAAAGGTCTTCTGGCATGAACCCAGCAGCCTGCAACTTTAAGATTGCGGCGTTCTTTTGCAAGCTTGTGATAGACCTGGTATCCGTCTGTGACCACAGTTCTGGAGAAAGTCTTCAGGAATTCCCGGGGATGTTTCGAATGACGGGAAGGCTACCAGTCAACGAGAAGGATAGGATGTGTGCCGCGCAGAGGCCGGTTCCGGTAGACCCACATATAGGTCTTCTTACCGTTTTTGACCTTTGCATGGTTGATTTGCATGACTTTTACCGGTGATTCATCATCGGCATGTATCTCTTTGCTGTCGTAGATTGTTTCGTGGAGACGTTTATAAATCTCTTCGGGAAGCTCTTTGTAGCCGTCAGGAAATCTGGCAGCCAGTTCTTCAGCGGAAAGTGTATGTTCGATGATACGTACCGGGAGTCCGGACAGATTAGACTCGCGTTTGCCAACAGTTTTTTTGCGATGGTAAGAAGAGATGACAACTTCTGTGATCTCAGGTTCTTTAAGGGAATCCTGTTTCAGGTATTCGGCTTCGTTGAAGGAATCGAACAGGGAAAGCTGACCATCGACTTCAGAAACAGAGGATTCTGATTTACGTCCGAAAAATCTCTGGTTCATGATACGGATCTGCTCTGTGAACAGTTCGATCTGACGGTTATTATCCGAAAGCTGTGCATTGGCATGATCTAGCTGGGACTGCAGTGCAAGGAGCTGGTCCTGTAAAGAAGAAACGATAACAACAAGTGCTTTTTTACCAAGGTTATTTAATTGTTCGTCTGATAACTGGATCATGTCCTATACCTCTTGTAAAATGAACACGAATCGCGCAAATCGAGCGAATTGTACGAAGTCATATTAGAAATGTTGTTAGAGCGATTATCTCAGAAATATGGTAAGATAAAAAGGTACTGGTTATTGAGGATTAACAAAAGAACTGCCAGAGCAGTGCCATTTAAAAAGGAACAAAAAAGTGTCTCAAACATTGATGTAGGTATTATAACAGGAGCTTTGCTGTTTTACACTACGTCATGTTTTGATACACTTACGAATATTATGTATGCAAGGAGACGGAGTATGATTAAATATCCATTATATGTTACGTTAGATACGAACATCTTTGATGCCAATAAATTGGACTTTAGTCAAGATAGTACATTAGGATTACTTGTTAATCATGTCAAAGCTGGAAAAATAAAGATTGTATTAAGTAACATTGTTTTAAAAGAGGTAGAAAAACATATCATAAAAGCGAGAGATGGAGTTTGTTCTTCATTTCGCGGACTGCGAAAAGAGCTAATAAATGGAGTATCTGATAAATTCTTATGAATATTCCGGTCTTGGTGGTTCTTCCGCAATTATCCGTTTTTGCCTTTTTATATTATCGGAAATATAGTATAATTAACATATCAAAAGATATGA
>CAKVMU010000091.1 GCA_934773085.1 uncultured Candidatus Melainabacteria bacterium | reverse complement strand
CGCTTTCCGTTTCAGCTTTCGATTTAGCAAGGAATGGTTTGATTGCCGGATGATTAATATCAATTCCGTATCCCAAAAGATGGATAAAAACGTATCCGAACCAACAGTCAAATTCGATACCTGTTAAAAGAATCTCATCCTGAACCTTTTTGTGAGCTTCAACAGTATTGTGATCTGTTATTGCAATAAGTTTGTAGCCTTGTTTTTTTGCAGCTTCCAGAATCTGTTTTTCATCCCCTTCCCCGTCAGAATGGGCGGTATGTATATGTAAATTAACGAGTTTATTATCGTAATCTTCTTTTGTGAATTCTCTTAAATTTTTCATAATTTTATAATACAATAAAAAATATTAGAAAAGAGGCTAAAATGTCGAAAAAAAATAAAACACCACTTGGAATATTTATTGAATCAATTGGTTTGTATTTCTCAAATTTTGATAAATTCGTAAAATACATGACATTCCCTGTTCTTGGGCAAATAGGCGGATTAGTATTGGTGTTTTTGTTGTCGTATTTGTACGTAAAATATATTCCGACAACTTTGGATTTTAATACTCTGGTAATTCTTGCAGTCCTTGTAACTCTTCCGGGGATGGCAATTTTTGTTAAGGCATTTTGGGAATATTTGGTTTCATATGGAGCGGTGAACTCAATGCTTGAAAATATGTTGAAGTCAGGTAAAGTTTACGATTTCGAAGCACATACTGAACTTATAAAACGAAGAGCTGTGCCGTTTGTGGGCTTGTGGTTATTGTTCGGAATCTTTTCGACGCTTGCGGTATTGCCTATATTTTGGGTTCCTTGCGGGGTTCTTGCAGTATTTTTTGTTTTGGTATTTCAAGTGTTTACATATGAACCTGAACTATCTCCTGTCGGATGTGCAAAAAAAAGTATGCTTCTTATTCACGGACACTTTGCATCAACTTTTATGTTGATGGCATTAGCCGGTGCGCTTACTTATGTATTTGTTCCCCAGATAATTCTGTCAATTTGTTCAATGTTGAATATAACAGATTTTTTTGCGAACCTTTTTGTTCCGTTTATAGAAACCTTGCCGATTGAAGAACTTAATAATATATTGGTTTCGGTACATATTCCGGCTCTAAAGTTGCAGGAGGTTGCTCAATTTGCGGTTGTGACGTTCATAGCGCAAATCTTTATTCAATATACATTACCGTTACGTTCAATATTATGGGGAATGTGGTATAGAGAACTCAACGGTTCATTACCTGCTCCGGAAAAGAAAGAAAAGAAAAAAACTTCACGCAAGGTTAAAAGACCAAGTGAAAAACTTATGGAAGAATCTCATAAAAAATATGGCACTAAAAAAATTGACAGAAATATTTTGAAACGTGCAATGGAAAAAGATGATGATTAATTTTTCAATTTGTAGTATTCAGCGTAATCATCTTTTTTTATGAGTGTGTAATTAGTAGTAATATATTTTTTTATATCGACTGCGTAATCTTCTCCGAATTTATGAAAATAATATGCAGAGGTGTCGTAGTTTGTTGTAATGATAAATTCAGGCTTTGTTATATCAAGCCTTTTTGTAATTAAATCTTCGCCAAAGGTTTCGACATAAAGCGGGATAAGGGAATAAAATTTGTCATCAGAACCTCTTCCTGTCAAAACGTTGACTTTTAATCCTTCCGGATAGACGAGAACTCTGTCAGACGGTTGAGTATTGTTGTTCACAAAATCAACAGTATTATCAAGGATTGTTGTGTCTTTCTTTGTGTATGCATTTATGTTGTTGGCTCCAACAATTAGGCTCCAAATAATCAGCATTGCGCAGCTGTATTTTTTGAATTTTTCCGGCATGAGAATGAATAACGAAATTAGTCCGAACGGAATGAAGTAAACTCCGTAAGACTGTAACGTGAGTGCAAAAAATACTTTAGCAGAGATTAACAATGATACTGTGATGAAGAATTTTTCTTGTGAGTTTAACTTTTTGAATTTGATACAAAATAGTAAAAATACTGTTGGAAAAATCCAGATTAATATTTCTTGCCATAATTTCCAGTAAACTGGAATGATAAATTTTACTAAGTTAATTATATATATAGGAATGTGTTCAAATCGAAAGGTTAATCCGGTTACGGAGTAGAACCATCCGAGAGATTTTGTTGCGGTCATTAATCCGATTAAATTAAGTGTTGTTATTAAATCTTTGAACCCTAATCCCATAAAAAATAAAGGTAAGAATGTAATCAAAAACGGCAGTATGAAAGATACAACATTTCGTTGCCAATTCGTTTTTCTGCTCAACAAAATTAGCGGAATTATAGATAATATGAATTCATACTTTGAACATATTGCTAAAGAACAGAATAGGTACGCAAGCGGGAATTTCCCCTTTAATCCAAAATATATGGAACATAAAACGAATAATAGTCCATATAAGATTCCGTATGAGTATGGGAAAAACGGGTTAAATACGTTTGAAGACAAAACCAATCCGGCAATTAGGAATAACAAGATTCCGGTTGTACAAAGTTTGTCCAAAAAGAAAGATGAGATTTTGTATGTTAAATAACAAATTCCCATAACTGAAAAAAGTCCTGCGTAGTATAAAATGTGTAATTTTGTACCAAAAATTGCGAACAGTGTAGCGTTAAAAATATATGCGAAAGGTGCATAAATAGTGAATATATTTTTGTATAAAATTTTGCCATCAAGAATTCGAATCGGAATATAAGCTTCACGGAATGAATCAATCACTGAATCTCCAAACTTGCCGTAAAAAGTGAAAAATGCGACTATAATAAGTATTTCTGCGCAGATTATAATCCAATTTTTTTTGAAAAATTTTACCAAATTTACTCCCTCTTTTAATAAATCTTAACAAAATTAATATGATAAAGCAATTTTGTTACGGCAAATAACTTTATATAAATGTGAAGTGTTAGTTCAAAAGGTGTTTTAGAAAATGTCAGTGCTACCAGGCTCTTTAGATTACTTATATTATAACGGTATTCTTGACCACATTCCGTATGAGGCATATGAAATGTCTGCACCTGCTATGAACGGAACACAATATTTGAATATGGCTCAAAGTGCTAATATGTACGGAAGCACAGATAGTTTTGAAAGAAGCAGAAACGAAGTCGAACAGCTTTCTGCGACAAAAACATATAAAAATGTAAACGGCAAGGAAGTCTATTCAGAGTTAGCAAGTGGAGATGATTTCCGCCAATCGATAACAGATGCTGCTCAAAAAACTAAAGTGAATATAACAAGCATATCAAGCGTGAAAAAGGGTTTGTTGTCGTTGGGTGCGATTGCGTTAACTGTGTTTGCGCTCTGTCATGGGAAGAAAAAAGTTCCGGCATCAAACGGTAATTCCGGATTCTGGTCAAAACTCAATCCTTTAAAATGGTTCAAAAAATAAAAACACTATATAACCTTATAAAAATACCTTATTAATTAACCAATTTTCTCCGCCCTTATTGAGGGCGTTTTTTTTGCAGAAAATATTTATTAGCCCTTTTTCCCCCGCTACTTGCTCCTGTGAGGTGAAGGTGGTACAATCGACTTATGATTAAACTTGTAGCGACAGATATAGACGGAACTATTCTTATTCCCGAAGGGCAGTTTACGCAAGGGGTAAAAGATTGCGTAAAAAAGCTTTGTGAAAAAGGAATTAAGGTTGTTTTGATAACAGGAAGAATGAATGCTGCAGCAAAACTTATTGCTGATGATTTAAAACTTTCCACTCCTGTCGTTTCGTATCAAGGTGGTTTGATAGCGGCGGATGACAAAATTTTGTATGAGAGATATTTGACAAAAGCGCAATGCGAAAAAGTTCTTGAATGGGCTAAGTCTGAAAATATTCATATAAATCTGTATAATGATGATATTTTGTATTCGGAATCCGTTTGTCCGGAGATTGAGCGTTATTGCAACAATTTGCACACTAAGTTTACGGTTAAGAACTTTGACGAGATTGATAAATTAAAAATAAATAAATTGTTGGCGATTGATTATAATAACCCTAAGAAGATTGATCGATTTGAAAAAGAATTGCCGGAAATGTTTTCTGATTTATACATAGTAAAATCAACTCCGTATTTTTTGGAATTTTCTAATAAAGAAGCTTCAAAGTATTGTGCAGTTAAGTTCTTGCAAAAATATTGGGGTTTGGAAACTGATGAGATATTGACAATCGGAGACCAAAACAATGACATTGCGCTGTTAAAAGCCGGCGGACTAAAGGTTGCAATGGGTAATGCGACTGAAGAGTTAAAAAGAGAAGCCGATTATGTGACAGATTCTGTTTATGAAGATGGATTTGTGAAAGCAATGGAAAAATTTTGTAACGTTTTGTAAAATTTGGAATAAACTTAAAACCCCTTGTTGACTCTGATTTTTGTTTGTTTTATGATTGATTTGCTATAGTCGAAAGTAATAGCGGGTCGGTATCGAAGGACGTTCGTCCTAAGGTTTACAGCCGATTCTTAATGGTAAATACAAATATAAAGGAATTAAAAATGACAGGTACAAAACAAGATTCAAGACAAAGAATTAGAGTTTGTTTAAGATCCTACGAACACAAATTGGTTGATGTTTCAGCTGAAAAAATCGTGGAAACTGCAAAAAGAACAGACGCTAAGGTTGCCGGTCCTATTCCTTTACCTACAAAAAGACGTATTTATTGTGTATTACGTTCACCTCACGTTGATAAAAAATCTCGTGAACACTTTGAGATTAGAACTCATAAACGTATTATCGATATTTACGAACCTACTCAACAAACAACTGAAGAGTTGAGCAGGTTAGACTTACCTGCTGGTGTAGATATTGAAGTAAAATTATAATAAGTTTTGTTTCAATTGTTCATTTTTTTGAACGGCACTAACAAAAATATTTTTTTTGAAAACTTAATAAGCATTATGCATATAATGTGAACTACGACGTCAGGTAAGACGGTGGGGTGAAAGTCCCTAAAATGGTAAAGAAATGGTAGTAGCGCTCGCAAGACGTAAGGCATAGAATTGATTTTTACAAGACAATTGTGATTATCAAATTGTGCCAGAAAGGAAAATTATGACACTAGGTGTAATTGGTAAAAAACTCGGAATGACTCAAATTTTCGATTCAGAAGGTTTGGCAGTTCCTGTAACCGTTATCAAAGTTGATTCAACTGTTGTAACTCAAGTTAAAACTGTTGAAACTGACGGTTATAATGCTATACAGGTTGGTACGATTGCAGCAAAAGAAAAACATTTGACAAAAGCTGAAATCGGACACTTCAAGAAAAACGGTTTGAACAACTACAGACACTTACAAGAATTCAGAGTTGAAAATCCTGCTGACTACAAAGTAGGTCAAGAAATTGACTTGTCAGTATTGAATGATGTTCAAAAAGTTGATGTAACAGGTACTTCAATAGGTAAAGGTTTCCAAGGTACAGTAAAAAGATGGAACTTTGGAAGAGGACCAATGGCTCACGGTTCTAAAAACCACAGAGAACCAGGTTCAATTGGTGCAGGTACAACTCCTAGCCGTGTTATCAAAGGTAAAAGAATGGCTGGTAATATGGGTAACGAAAGAGTTACAATTACAAAACTTAAACTTGTTAAGGTTGATGCAGAAAACGGTTTAGTTTTAGTAAAAGGCTCAGTTCCTGGTTGCGAAGGCAGATTGGTAACAATCGTTCCTTCAAGAACAAAATGGAACTAACGAATTTTGTCTCAAGGTAATGCGAAGCAAATATTCGTAGCATGACAATCCAATGTAGCAATCTCTGATTGCACAGCGGAATAAAACAGAAGATAAACAACCCGCTTCTGCCATATAAAGCCAATTGGCAAGGGGTAGACGGAAAGCAAAAGGAAATAGAAAATGTCAAAACAATTATTAAATACAAACGGTGAAAAGTTAGGTGAAATCACTTTAAACGAAGCTGTTTTCGGTGTTGAACCAAACCTTCACGTAATGCATTTAGCATTAAGAAGACAATTGAACAATGCAAGACAAGGTTCTGCATCTGCTAAAACAAGAGCAGAAGTATCTGGTGGTGGACGTAAACCTTGGAAACAAAAAGGTACTGGACGTGCAAGAGCAGGTTCAACAAGATCACCTTTATTTGCAGGTGGTGGCGTAATCTTTGGACCAAAACCAAGAAGTTTTGAAATCAATATGCCACAAAAAGCTAGAAAGTTAGCTCTTAAATCAGCTCTTTCTGCAAGAGAAGAACAATTGGTTGTAGTTAAAGATTTCTCAGCAATCAATGAACCAAAAACAAAATTGATGGCAGGAATTATCAAGTCATTGAACTTGAGCGGTAAGATTCTTGTTGTTGCAGATACAACTGCTGAAGAAAACAAATTCTTAAGCTTGGCAGCAGGCAATATTCCTAGCGTAAAATTGTTGCTTCCAACTAACTTGAACGTAAAAGACTTACTTGAAGCTGATTTTGTTGTAATGACAGAAAAAGCTGTTAACGATATAACAGAAAGGCTGCAATAATGAGTAAAGATAGAACAAATACTGAAAAATTATACGATGTAATTATAAAACCAATCGTTACAGAAAAATCTATGATGGCTACCACATTGGGTCAATACACTTTTGAAGTTAACATGAATGCTACAAAAGTTGAAATTGCTCAAGCTGTTGAATTAGCTTTCCCTGGTAGAAAAGTTAAAAAAGTAAGAACAGTTTACATGCCGTCACACGAAAAGAGAATGGGTTACAAATTTGGTAGAACAGATTCTGCTAAGAAAGCAATCGTTACCATAGAAGGTGATCCAATCGAAGAATTAACAGCTATCTAATAGCTAAAACGGAGTAGAGCTCGCATACGTTCTGTAAGCGAGCTAAACTCAAAAAAGAACACAAGCCAAAAAGATAATTATAGGAGAAAATAAAATGGCAATTCGTAAAATTAATCCGACATCTCCGGGACAAAGAGGTATGACAAAGAGTGATTATCAAGAAATCACTACATCAACTCCTGAAAAATCTTTATTGAAGAATATAAGTAAGACTGCCGGTAGAAACAACAC